>DASVMV010000240.1:0-3675 GCA_036384155.1 Micromonosporaceae bacterium | reverse complement strand
AGGTCGGCCCCGGCCCACGGGTCGACCGGCGTGGCAAGCTCTGGCAAGTCCCGCTCGTCGGGAGGTAGCTCCCGGGTCGGATCGGGCTGTCGCCCGGGGGGTGCGGCGTCGACCGCGGTCTCCAACCAGCGGCGCTTGCGGGGAGCCCGCGACGGCACCGCCGCCGAGCCCTTCCACCGCGGCGGCGCCTGGGCGGTCGTCTCCTCGGCCCGCGCCTCGTCCGAAGGGTCGGCAGCCGATGGGCCGTCGGGGGAAGCCGGTTCGGCGGCCGCCGGCTGGTCCGCCGGACGGTCGGATCCCGGCTGCTCGGACATCGGGGTGGTCTCCTCTCGCGCGGGTACGAGGTTAGTACGGGCCGGCCAGTCGCCCGCGCCGATCATGGAGTTGTTGGTGCCCTGCAAAAGGGTCGTGTCACCTCTTAACCCACCACGACTCCATGATCCACGTGGCGGGGGCGGGCCGGCCACCGACCGGCGGCGCGTACCCTTGGACATCATGACCGTCCCGCCCACCACGCCGCGCCCACCCGCGGCCAATTCCGTCTGGCCCCGGCTCGAGCCCCTGCTGCCGCAGGTGAGCAAGCCCATCCAGTACGTCGGTGGCGAGCTGGGGGCGGTCGTCAAGGACTGGGACGCCGCGACGGTGCGCTGGGCGCTGATGTACCCCGACGCGTACGAGGTCGGCCTGCCCAACCAAGGGGTGCAGATCCTCTACGAGGTGCTCAACGAGCAGCCCGACGTCCTGGCCGAACGGACGTACGCGGTCTGGCCCGACCTGGAGCGGCTGATGCGGGCGCACGGTGTGCCGCAGTTCACCGTCGAGGCGCACCGACCGGTCGGCGACTTCGACCTGCTGGGGGTGTCGTTCGCCACCGAGCTGGGCTACACCAACCTGCTCACCGCGATAGACCTGGCCGGCGTACCCCTGCTCGCCGCCGACCGCAGCGACGCCCACCCGGTGATCGTGGCCGGCGGCCACGCTGCGTTCAACCCGGAGCCGATCGCCGACTTCATCGACGCCGCCGTGCTCGGCGACGGCGAGGAAGCGGTCCTGGAGATCACCGGCATCGTCCGCCAGTGGAAGGCCGACGGCTCGCCCGGCGGCCGCGACGAGCTGCTGCTGCGGCTGGCCCGCACCGAGAGCGTGTACGTTCCCCGGTTCTACGACGTCGACTACCTGCCGGACGGGCGGATCCAGCGGGTGGTGCCGAACCGGGCAGACGTGCCGTTCCGGGTGCACAAGCGCACGACGATGAACCTGGACGAGTGGCCGTACCCGAAGAAGCCCCTGGTGCCGCTGGCGGAGACGGTCCACGAGCGGTACGCGGTGGAGATCTTCCGGGGCTGCACCCGGGGCTGCCGGTTCTGCCAGGCCGGCATGATCACCCGTCCGGTCCGGGAGCGGTCCATCACCACGGTTGGGCAGATGGTTCGCGACGGGCTGGAGTTCTCCGGCTTCTCGGAGGTGGGCCTGCTGTCGCTGTCGTCGGCCGACCACTCGGAGATCGGCGACATGTGCTCCGGCCTGGCCGACCAGTACCAGGGCACGAACGTCTCGCTGTCGCTGCCGTCGACTCGGGTGGACGCCTTCAACATCGACCTGGCACAGGAGTTGTCCCGCAACGGGCGGCGGACCGGGCTGACGTTCGCCCCGGAGGGCGGCTCGGAGCGGATCCGTCGGGTGATCAACAAAATGGTGTCGGAGGAGGATCTCATCCGCACCGTCGTCACCGCGTACACCACCGGCTGGCGACAGGTGAAGCTGTACTTCATGTGCGGCCTGCCCACCGAGACCGACGAGGACGTGCTGGAGATCGCCGACCTCGCCGTCGAGGTGATCAAGGCCGGCCGCGAGGCCAGTGGCAGCAAGGACATCCGCTGCACCGTCTCGATCGGCGGCTTCGTGCCCAAGCCGCACACCCCGTTCCAGTGGGCCGCGATGGCGCCGCCGGAGGTCATCGACAACCGGCTCAAGCTGCTCAAGCAGGCGATCAACAGCGACCGCTCGCTGGGCCGGGCGATCGGCTTCCGCTACCACGACGGTCAGCCGTCGCTGATCGAGGGCCTGCTGTCGCGGGGCGACCGCCGGGTCGGGGCGGTCATCCGCCGGGCCTGGGAGGACGGCGGCCGGTTCGACGGCTGGAGCGAGCACTTCTCGTACCAGCGCTGGGTGGACGCCGCGGCCGCTGTGCTGCCGGCGTACGGGGTCGACCTCGACTGGTTCACCAGCCGGGAGCGGGACGAGTTGGAGGTGCTCCCGTGGGACCACCTCGACTCAGGCTTGGACAAGGACTGGCTCTGGCAGGACTGGCAGGACGCGCGGTCGGAGTACGAGCAGGACGACTGCCGGTGGACCCCGTGCTTCGACTGCGGGGTGTGCCCGTCGATGGACACCGAGATCCAGATCGGGCCGACCGGCAGGAAGCTCCTGCCGCTCACGCCGGTGGACACCGGCCTAGGGGTGCCGGCCCACAACTGACCACGTCATCCGTCGCTCCCGTCAAGCGATCAACCGAGGAGCACCACGATCAGCAGGAAACCCCAGCCCGAGGGCGGTCAGGCCCCGGTCGTCCAGCGGATCCGGATCAGGTACGCCAAGCGCGGGCCGATGCGGTTCACCTCGCACCGTGACTTCGCCCGGGCCTTCGAGCGAGCGCTGCGCCGCGCCAGCGTACCCATCGCGTTCTCGCAGGGCTTCACGCCTCACCCCAAGATCTCGTACGCCAGCGCGGCGCCGACCGGAGCCGCCAGCGAGGCCGAGTACCTGGAAATCGGGCTGCAGCGGCGGGTGGACCCGGCGACGCTGCGGGACGCGCTGGACGCCGCGTTGTCGCCCGGGCTGGACGTCCTGGAGGCCGTGGAGGCCGGCCCGGGCAACCTCGCCGACCGGATCGACGCCTCCTGGTGGCGGGTCGAACTGCCCGGCATCGAGCCGGAAGAGGCGCGACGCGCCGTAACCACCTTTCGCGCCGAATCGACGGTGCCGGTTGAGCGGCTCACGAAGCAGGGCCGGCGGACGTTCGACGCGCGTGCCGCGGTGGCCAGCATCGATGTCCTGGACGAGGATGGGTCGCCTTCCCGGGAACCGCTCGTCCCATGTGCGATACTTGACCTGGTCGTCCGGCAGGTCACGCCGTCCGTACGACCCGATGATGTGCTTTCCGGCCTCCGCGTGGTAGCCGGCCTGGAGCCGCCGGTTCCGCCGAAGGTGATCCGGCTGGTGCAGGGCACGCTCACCGCGCAGGGGGCGATCGCGGACCCGCTGGATGCGGACCGTGACGGGGCCGTCATCGCCGAACGCTAGCCGGGCTCCGGCTGGCGCTCGACCCGCCAGACTTCGGCGGTCCGTGCACCTGGACGCGCCGCCGGAAACACCTTTGCGGCAACCCCGCGTGGCAGCGCTCACCCGCGCCCGGGGTAGCCAGAACTGGAGATCGTCCATGCTCGACAACGAGCCCGAGGGCGGCGAACGGCCCGGCACCCAGCCGGCCGGCGACGCCGCCGATACCACTCCCACCCGACGTGCCCGCACGAGCCGGCGGCGCCCCGCCCCGGCGATCGAGCCGGACGTGCCGGTGACCGGCGCCGCGCCGGAGCCCCCGCTCACCGAGGCCAGTCCGGCCGAGGTCGTCACCCCCGTGGCCGGCGAGCCGGAGAGCGCGCCGAAGAGCCCGCG
>DASVMV010000239.1:0-5751 GCA_036384155.1 Micromonosporaceae bacterium | reverse complement strand
CCAGCGGGCGGCCGGCGGCCCGTTCACCACGCTGGTCGCTGATCTCGACGGCACCGTGGTCGGCTTCACCACCGTCGGTCGGTACCGCAACGGGCAGAACAGCGCCGACCTGGATCCGGCGTACGGCGAGATCCTCGCGGTGTACGTCGAACCGGCGCACTGGGGCACCGGGATCGGACGGGAGCTGTTGCGCGGCGGCTGCGCCGTCCTGTCGGCCCAAGGCTTCGCCGAGGTGCGGCTGTGGGTGCTCGCGGACAACCTCCGCGCCCGGCGGTTCTACGAGCGTGCCGGCCTATTCGCCGACGGCGAACGGTCGGTCTACCGGGTGCGGCCGGCGGCGGACGAACCGCCGGTGGAACTGCCCGAGGTGCGGTACGCGCGGCGGCTCGATCAGTGACGGATCGCGCACCGGCAGGAGCAGGAGCAGGGCCAGGCTCACCCAGACGTAGGCGTTGCTGCCGACGAAGCCGAGCACCCCGGTGAAGTCGTGCTCCCAGACCCACACCAGGCGACTGATCAGCAGTCCGTAGGCGAAGATCGCGAAGCCGAGCAGGCGGCGGCGACGGCGGCTGCCGGCGGGCGCCGCCACGGCGTTGTCGACCAGGAGTACGAGGGCGGGCATCAACCACACCAGGTGGTGCACCCAGGTCACCGGGCTGACCAGGCCCTGGGCCACGCCGGTCAGGGCCAGCCCGGTCGCCTCGTCACCGGCCCGGGCGGCGGCGCGGGACCGCCACGCCCAGACCACGAGCGTGGCGCCGACCAGGGCCAGCCAGGCCCGTGTGCTCGGGTCGGTCGGCGTCAGCCGGGCCACCATCCCCTCCAAGGACTGGTTGGACACGAACGCCAGGCTGCCCACCCGGTCGGTGTTCCAGATCGCGGAGGTCCAGAACTCACGGGACTCGTCGACCGCGACCGCGGCGGCGAAGAGGGTGGCCACGGTGGCGGTCGCGGCCGCCACGACCGTCGCCCGCCACCGCCGGGTGACGAGCAGGTAGAGGATGAAGATGCCCGGGGTCAGCTTGACGGCGGTGGCGAGGCCGATCCCGACCCCCGCCCACCGGCTGCCGCTTCCGACGAGGAACAGCAGGTCGACCGCCACCAGGAAGAGCAGGAGCAGGTTGACCTGGCCGAAGCTGAACGTCTCGCGCATCGGCTCGAAGGCCGCCGCGAGGCATACCGCCACCGCGAAGGCGAACCACCGGGTCCAGCCCATCCGCCGGGAGATCGGGTCGACCAGCCAGTACAGCAGCAGCGCGCCGGCCAGGACGGTCGCCGCCGCGCTGACCACGATCGTCACCGGCCAGGACAGGTACGCCATCGGCAGCATGACCACAGCCGCGAAGGGCGGGTACGTGAAACCGTACTTGCTATCCGGCTTGAGCCAGTCGTAGATGTTCCCGTCGTCGAGAACCCAGTAGCGCATTGCGCCGTAGTAGACCTTGAGATCGAAGAAGCCGTGCCGGATCGCGGCCACCGACAGGAACGCGGCCACGGCGACGGCGAGGGCAACCACGATGAGAATCTGCCGCCGGGTCCGCGCTGTGGCCCCCTGCGTCATCGCTCGCCCCCTCGGCTCCGTACGCTCACCAGTCATGGCTCTCGGGCACGTCCGCCCGGCGCGCCCCGAGGACGCCGGCGAGATCGCACGCATCCAACTCGCGACCTGGCGGGTCGCCTATCGCCGGCTGCTGCCCGCCGCTGCGCTCGACCGACTGGACGAGACCTGGCTGGCCGCCCGCTGGGGCGCCGCGATCGAGGCTCCGCCGACGGCCCGGCATCGCGTGCTCGTCGCCGTGGAGCAGGCGGAGCAATCGTATCTGGTGGGATTTGCCGCATCTGGACCGGCAGACGACCAGGCCCTCGCCCCCGGTGAGCCGCCTGGCGCATTGGCCGACGACGTGGCGGCGGTGACCGACCTGCTGGTCGAGCCGCGCTGGGGCCGGCGCGGGCATGGCAGCCGCCTGCTGGCCGCGAGCGTGGACCTGTGGCGGGAGGACGGATTCACCTCGGCCGTGGCGTGGGCGTACGACGGCGACCCGGCGACCCGGAAGTTCCTGACGTCCGCCGGCTGGGAGCCCGACGGCGCGACGCGGGCGTTGGACGTCGAGGACATGCTCGTCCCGCAGACCCGCATGCACGTGTCGCTGGCCGCCGAGCCGCCCGCCGCGGGCTGAACCGCGCCGCCGGCCGGCGCACAGTGCCGGAGCGGTCGCGCGGGTAACGTCGTACCGGCGGTGTTGGCTGGACGGCGACGTACCCGCGAAGGAGGTTCGGTATGACCTCGACCACCGTGGACCTCGCCCAGGACGGTCCGGGCGAGCTGGAGGAGCACCGGCGCGAGTTGACCGGCTACTGCTACCGGATGCTCGGGTCGCCGTTTGACGCCGAAGACGCGGTGCAGGAGACGCTCGCCCGCGCCTGGCGGTCGTACGACGGGTTCGACGGCCGAGCCTCGCTGCGCTCCTGGCTCTACCGCATCGCCACGAACGTCTGCATCGACTCGCTCAACGGCCGTAGCCGGCGGGCGTTGCCGATGGATCTGACGGCGGCCGCCGCGCCGGTTGCCGCGTCGCTGGCCCCGCCGGTTTCCGAGCGGCGGTGGGTCTACCCGATCCCCGACGACCGGGCGGTCCCGTTGCACGGCGACCCCGCCGACGTGGCGGTGGCTCGCGAGTCGATCCGGCTGGCGTTCGTCGCCGCGCTGCAGCACCTGCCGCCGCGGCAGCGTGCCGTGCTGATCCTCCGCGAGGTGTTGCGCTGGACGGCCGAGGAGGTGGCCGGCCTGCTCGAGACCAGCGTGGCTGCGGTCAACAGCGCGCTGCAACGGGCCCGTGCGGCGCTGGCCGAGCGGGACGTCGCGGTGACGGACCCGCCGGTGGACGCCGAGCAGGAGGACCTGCTCGGCCGCTACGTTAGGGCGTTCGAGCGATACGACATCGAAGCCCTGGTGTCGCTCCTGCACGAAGACGCCACCCAGACCATGCCGCCGTACGAGATGTGGCTGCGCGGCGCCGCGGACATCGGGCGCTGGCTGCTCGGCCCCGGTGCCGGCTGCCGGGGCTCCCGGCTGATTCCGGTCGTGGCCAACGGCACGGCCGCCTTCGCCCAGTACCGGATCAACCCGGCCGGCGGCCACCAGGCGTTCTCGATCCAGCTGATCACGATCAGCGGCGGCCGGATCGGTGCGTTCAGCCATTTCCTCGAGCCGCGACTGTTTCCGCTCTTCGGTCTGCCGCTTCGCCTCGACGATCGGGTGCCCGCCCTCAGCCGATGAGTTCGCCCCGCATTCCGCGGTCTACCCCATGACTGCCCGAATCGACGTGACAGGGAGGAAACATGTTCACCGACACCAAGGCCTTCAGCGGCTTTTCCGTCGATGACCTGGCCAGGGCCAAGCAGTTCTACGGTGAGACGCTGGGCCTGCGGGTCTCCGACGGGCAGATGAAGGGCCTGATGACACTGCACCTCGGCAGCGGTCACGACGTGCTCGTCTACGAGAAGCCCAACCACGTCCCCGCGACCTACACGGCGCTGAACTTTCCGGTGGACGACATCGAGCCGGCCGTTGACGAGCTGGTCAGCCGCGGCGTGCGGTTCGAGCGGTATCCGGACCTCGACGCCGACGACCGGGGAATCTTTCGCGGCGGCGGCCCGCCGATCGCCTGGTTCACCGACCCGGCCGGCAACATCCTGGCGGTGCTCCAGGGTGGTTCGAGCTGACGGTCATGGCCGGATGGTGTTCGGTCAGCCACTGTGTCGGAGCACCAGCGTCGGCCGCAGGAGTACATGTGACGGCGCCTGCTGGGAACGGCCGTCGAGCAGGCCGGCCAGCAGGTCCACACAGCAGGCCGCGGCTCCCGCGAGCGGCTGGCTGACGCTGGACAGTCCGACGGCCGGGGCGACCGGCGTGTCGTCGAAGCCGATCACCGCCACCGGCGGGTCAACGCCGCGGGCAACCGGAAGGGCGCCCAACGCGAGCGAGTCGCTGCAACAGACGACGGCAGTCGGCGGGTCGGCCGCGTCGAGCAGCGCCCGCAGCGCCGCGGCACCTTCGCCGATGCCGTCCGGCACCCGCCGCTCCCGGCCGGTGTCGAGGGCCGCGTCGCGCATGGCGGCGAGCCAGCCGGCCCGCCGGTCGTCGCCGACGCCCGATCCCTCGGGCCAGCCGACGTAGCCGATCCGGCGGTGCCCCGTGTCGATCAGGTGGCGGGTCGCCTGGGCTGTGCCGTCGGCGCCGTCGACGTCGACCCACGGATGGCGGTCAGGCTGGTCCCAGGCGCGACCGAACGCGACGAAGGCCACATCGCGGGCGGCGAGCCAACTGACGCGGGGATCCGCGTGCTTGGTCCCGGTCAGCACGAAGCCGTCGAGGTCGTACGACGCCACCAATGCCTCGTACGCCGCGATTTCCCGGTCGGCACCGGCGGCGGTGTAAACCAGCACCCGGTAGCCGGCCGACTCCGCTGTCTCGGTGAGCCCGTGCAGGAAGCGGTCGAGAACCGAGCCGGTGATGCCGTCCCGGGTGGGCTCGATGCGCGCGGCGATCAACCGCGAGCGGCCGGTGCGCATGAGCCGAGCGGCCTGGCTGGCCCGGTAGCCCAGGTCGTCGATCGCCTGGAGGACCCGCCGTCGGGTCTCCTCGCGGACGACCTGGGGCGAGTTGATGACGTTCGATACGGTTTGGCGACTTACCCGCGCCCGCCGGGCGACGGTGGCGATGGTGACCTTCTGCGGCACATCGCCTCCCTCGCCCCCTTGATCGTTCAAAACGTCATACGGCAGGATTGGATCGTTCAAGCCTGGAATGATTGGGACTCTGCACCCGTTCCAGGCTCTCTGTCAACAGACCGGACCTATCGACCTTCGGAGTCGCTTCGTGATCGATCGTCCCCTGCAACCGCTGCTACACGATCTGGTCGGTGCAACTCTCGCCCCGACCTTCATCCTCAGCGGCCCGGACGGCCAGGTTCGGCCCGCGGGCGTACAGGGCGTCTACCACGCCGACGTCCGGGTCTTGTCCCGGGCGGAACTGTTGATTGCCGGGCGCGAACCCGAGCCGCTCACTCAGACGCTCGACGGACCGCACGGCGCCCGCTTCGTTTCGCTGGCCCGATGGCTGGGCGATCCCACCCTCGACCCGACCGTGCGGATCGACCGGGCCCGCCGGATGGTGCCGGCCGGCCTCGAGGAAGAGATCGCCGTCCGCTCGTCTGCTGACGTGGGCGTGTGCGCCAGAATCACGCTGCACCTGGAGTGCGACCTGGCGCCGATCGAGGTGGTCAAGTCCGGCGGGCGTAACACCCCGCTGGAGGCGAAGACGACCGGATCGGGCCAGCTGGTCTGGGCCGGCATCGGAACGACCGTGACCGTGATCGGCGCGGGCGCGACCGCCGAAGGCGGTGACGCGCCCGGCCACCCAGCGTGTCTGGTATGGACGGTCGACCTGCCGCCCAAGGAGCAGATCGTGCTGCGGTGGCAGTTGCGGGTGGACGATCCCCAGGCGGCGGTCGTGCCGCCGCCCGGCGAACCGGCCTGGTCGCGACCCGAGGTCACCGCCGACGACCGCCGGCTGGTCCGGCTGGTTGCGCGATCACTCGACGATTTGCGCGCCCTGCGGCTGGCCGACGCCGAAGCGCCCGGCGACAGCTTCCTCGCCGCCGGCGTGCCGTGGTACCTCACGCTGTTCGGGCGGGACAGCCTCTGGGCGGCCCGCATGATGCTCCCGCTCGGCACCGAACTGGCCGCGAG
>DASVMV010000238.1:0-5404 GCA_036384155.1 Micromonosporaceae bacterium | reverse complement strand
AGCCCGGTCGGACCCGCACGACCACGGTCGGCGAGCCCGCCGGGTCAGGAACGCGATCGGCCGGCCGACGGGATCCGCTGCGCGCGGCCATCAGGCCGACCGTTGGAGCGTACGGCCACGCCAACGGACCGGGCGCCGCCGGTCAGGCCGAGCCGACGTTGACGACGACATCGGGCCAAGGTGGTGCACCAGGCACGGCCCAGGCAGACCCGGCGCCCAACGAACCGGACCCCAACGAACCGGACCCCAACGAACCGGACCCCAACGAACCGGACCGCGGAGACCCGGGCGTTGTCCGCGGCCTCGCTCAACCGCCGGCGCTCGGTCGCAGTCAGGTCCGGAACGAGTGCCAGCACCGGCACAGCGACGGGGATGAGCAGCAGACTCCCGACAACCGCTGCTCATCCCCAGCCGTCTTTCGCGAAACTCCTGGCGCCGGTGGCGCTGGCCACAGGAGGTCAGGGTCACCGACCCGGCTCGAGCGCTCCGCTGCGTGCACCGCTGTAGGAACCACCGCTGGTGCCGGCCGTCGCCAGCCCTGCGGAGCCGCCGCTCGAGCGGGTGCCCTCGCCCCGGGTCATCTCGGCCTCGAGGCCCTGACCGCGGCCGTCCAGGTCACGCAGCTGGCTCTCCAGGTACGCCTTGAGCCGGGTGCGGTACTCACGCTCGAACTGCTTGAGCTCCTCGATGTGCTTCTGCAGCGCGGTGCGCTTCGCGTCCAGACCGCCCATGGCCTCCTGGTGGCGCTGACGGGCGTCGCGCTCGAGGGCTTCCGCCTTGGCCCGCGCGTCGCGGGTGACCTCTTCGGCCTTCGACCGGGCCTCGGACAGCATCGTGTCGGCCTCGCGCCGGGCGTCGGCGACGTGGTCGTCGGCCGTGCGCTGGGCCATCATGAGGACCCGCAGGGCCTGCTGCTCGCCGTCGGCGGCGGCAGCTGCCGGGCCGCCCTGCGACCGCAGCTGCTCGAGCTCGCCCTGCATGGCCCGCGCGGCCTGCTCGGCGGCCGCCTTGTCACGCTGGACGCGGTCGAGCTGGGCCTTGGCCTCGTTCAGTTCGGCGGCCAGCCGCGCGTCACCCCCCGGACCGACCGGTGCACCTCGGCCGCCCCGCTCCACCTGAGCACGAAGCTCGTTGTTCTCCTCGATCAGACGGGCGAGCTCGCGCTCGACCTCGTCCAGGAAGGCGTCGACCTCCTCCTCGTCGTACCCCCGCTTGCCGATCGGGGGCTTTTTGAAGGCGACGTTGTGAACGTCGGCGGGGGTCAGCGGCATCGAAACTCCTCGGGTCGGTTGCAGCCGCGTATCGCACCGGTCAACTCGTTGCGTCGATCAGTGGCGTTAACACGAAACTCATCAGCACGAACAGGATAACCAGGAGCACCAGGGAGGCCAGGTCGATGCTCACGGTACCAATCCGCAACGGCGGGATCACACGCCTCAACGCCTTGAGGGGCGGATCAGTGACGCTCCACACCGTTTCCAATCCTGCGGATGCTGCACGACCCGGCTGCCACCGCCGGCCGTATTGAAGTACCGCTCCCAGGACGAATCTGGCCAAAAGCGTCAGCAGAAAGAAATAGACCAGTAGGTAAAGGACCTGGAACAGAATCGACAGCACGGCAGGCGAGGTCCTTCGGTCGACTAGCTCAGGCTGAAGAAGCCACCCTGAGCGATCTTGGCCTTATCCTCCGCGGTGACCTGCACGTTTGCTGGTGAGAGCAGGAACACCCGGTTGGTCACGCGCTCGATCGTACCCCTGAGGCCGAAGGCCAATCCGGCGGCAAAGTCGACCAGACGGCGGGCGTCGGCCTCCTCCATTTCGGTGAGGTTGATGATCACCGGGACCCCGTCGCGGAAATGCTCGCCGATGGTACGCGCCTCGCGGTATGTCGTGGGGTGCAGGGTCGTGATCTGGTAGCGCTGTTCCTCGTCGGCCACGACCGCCCGCTCACCCAGCTGTACCTGTGGGGCCAGGGCCAGGTTGTCACGGGTGTGGTGGTAACTGGGCGTAGTCCCCTCGTCGGCGGCCGGCCGCCCGAGCGACCGTACGCTCGACCGCTCACCCATCCGCTCGTCCGCCGATTCGAGGCTGCGGCCCCCGCCCCGCTCGCCCGGTCGGCTCCGCTGCCCCGAGCGCATGCGCGGCAGGGTCGGCGCCTCCTCGGCATCGTCGTCGTCGCCCAACTCCTCGGCGTACCGGCTCTGCCGGTATGCCGGCTCGCGGTAGCCGCCCCGCTCGTACCCGCTGCCGTCGTAGCCGCGTTCGTCACGGCCCCGTTCGTCATGGCCCCGGTCGTCATGGCCCCGGTCGTCGTAGCCGCGTTCGTCGTCCTCCTCGACCAGGCCGAGCCAGACTCCCGCCTTGCGCAACGCACTCATCGCCCGCCCCTCCGTCCGCCGTGCGGCATGCTCTCCCGGTGTCTCCGTGACGCGTGCGGGCATCGCAATGCCCAAGGCCGGCGCCGAACCTGCGGCGCGACCCGAGCACTGGAGAAGCACCGCGACCCCGATGAACCCGGAGCCGGTTTAAACAACAACGATGTAGTTTCGCCGTCCGGGCCAGGCTACCGCAGCGTGGAGCGCTTTCCGAGCAATGCGCTGCCCACCCGCACGTGTGTCGCACCGTGCGCGATCGCGGCCTCCAGATCGGCGCTCATCCCGGCCGACAGCGTGGTCGCCCCGGGATGCTCGGCCCGCACGCGGTCCGCGATCTCGGCCAGCCGGGCGAACGCAGCCTCGGGAGTCCAGTCCATCGGGGCGACGGCCATCAGCCCCGAAAGCCGGACGGGCTCGAGCCGGGCGACGGCCGCCGTCACCGCCGACAGCGCGCGGTCCGGATCGGAGCTCTCCGCCAGTGCCCCGCCGCGGGCGGGATCGCCGTCGATGCTCACCTGTACCAGGACGTCCAACGACCGCTCCCGCCCTCGGGCCGCATCGGCCAGGGCGGTCGCCAGTCGCACGCTGTCGACCGACTGCACCACGTCGGCGTATCCGGCCACCGACCGGCACTTGTTGCGCTGCAGCCGGCCGACGAAGTGCCAGCGCACTCGACAGCCGGCGGCCGACACGGCGGCCACCTTCGGCGCCGCCTCCTGGTCCCGGTTCTCCCCCACGTCACGGACGCCCAGGTCGGCCAGCACGTGGACGTCGCTGGCCGGATAGGTCTTGGTCACCGCCACGAGCGTCACCTCGGCAGGATCGCGGCCGGCCGCAAGGCATGCCGTCGCGATTCGGGCGCGGACGTCGGCCAGCGCGGCCGCAAGCTGCGCTCGGCGCTCGGCGAGCGCCGTAGCCGGGATGTCGGGCATGACGGCGGGTCAGGACCCGTTCTTGAGGAAGTCCGGGACGTCGACGTCGTCGAACAGCACCCGGCGCGGCGGCTGGGCCGGGGATACCGGCGACGGGGCGCCCGTGCCGCCGGCCGGCTGCGTGGGTGCCGCCTTACGCATCGGCTCGGGCGAGGGCTTGTACGTCGGCATGCCGCCGTCGAAGCCGGCCGCGATGACGGTGACCCGTACCTCGTCGCCGAGAGCGTCGTCGATCACTGCGCCGAAGATGATGTTCGCCTCCGGGTGAGCCGCGTCGGTGACCAGCTGGGCCGCGTCGTTGATCTCGAAGAGTCCGAGGTCCGAGCCGCCGGCGATGGAGAGCAGCACCCCGCGCGCACCGTCCATGCTCTGCTCGAGCAGTGGGCTGGAGATCGCCGCTTCGGCCGCCTCCACCGCCCGGTTGTCGCCCCGGGCGCTGCCGATGCCCATCAGCGCGCTGCCGGCGCCGCTCATCACGCTCTTGACGTCGGCGAAGTCGAGATTGATCAGCCCTGGCGTGGTGATCAGGTCGGTGATGCCCTGTACGCCGGAGAGCAGCACCTGATCGGCCTGCCGGAAGGCGTCCATCATGCTGATCCCCCGGTCACCCAGAGCCAGGAGCCGGTCGTTGGGTATCACGATCAGCGTGTCGCACTGGTTGCGCAGCTCCTCGATGCCCGCCTCGGCCTGAACCTGCCGCCGCTTGCCTTCGAAGGAGAACGGCCGGGTGACCACACCGATCGTCAGGGCCCCGAGCTTGCGGGAGATGTTCGCGACGACGGGCGCACCGCCGGTGCCGGTGCCGCCGCCCTCGCCGCAGGTCACGAACACCATGTCGGCGCCCTTGAGCACCTCTTCGATCTCGTCGCGGTGGTCCTCCGCCGCGTTCTTGCCGACGTCGGGGTTTGCCCCCGCGCCCAGGCCGCGGGTCAGCTCCCGACCCACATCGAGCTTCACATCGGCGTCGCTCATCAACAGCGCCTGGGCGTCGGTATTGATCGCGATGAACTCCACGCCCTTGAGGCCAACCTCGATCATCCGGTTGACGGCGTTGACGCCGCCACCGCCGATACCGACGACCTTGATGACCGCCAGGTAGTTGTGCGGAGATGTCATCCGGTTGCCTTCCCTTCGAGGTTCGCGAGCGCGCAGATCACCGGCGCCGTACAGTCAACGAGCGCCGCAGGTCCACGACGGCCGAGGTGCGGCCGGGCCGGACTGGGCCGACCAGGAACGCGTCGACCGTCGTGCCCTCGATGAGGGCGAGGACAAACCCTCACCCTCTACTAGAGCCTTAGTGCCATGTCAACCACTGATCCTGCGGGAAAACGTAGGCGGCGGCCGGGCACGATCCAAGGACCGGCGCGGCGTGTCGCCCGACGCCGAAGATCCGACACGTTGTGCCATGGTCAGCGGATCGTCATGGCGCCGCCGGATCGCCATGGTCAGCGGATCGTGACCACGTCCGGTGCGCTCACGTCAATGGTGTTCCCGTTGATGGTCTTCCCGTCGCGCTCCAGCAACGCCGTAGCGACCCGCGCCTTGAGCTCGTTGCGCGACGCGTCCCCCCAGACCACCGTGCGGTCGCCCTGCAGGCGCAGACTCACGCGCGCCGGACCGGCCACCGCTACCTCGGCCAACTGCTCGCGCAGCTGGGGAGTCAATGCGCCGAGCACAGCCAATCCGGCCCGGGTGGCCGGGTCGTCCCGTCGCGGGTCGGCGACCCGGACGATGGGCAGGTCCGCCGGACGCTCCGCCACGGACCGGAACACCACCCCGGAGGCGTCGACGACGGCGAACCGCCCGGCCTGCGGCACCGCCGCCACCGCCGTACGCTCGACGATCTCGACGACCACCGCGTTCGGCCATTTGCGGACCACGCGGACCCGCTCGACGGGCGGCAGCGCAGCGACCCGGTCGCGCACCGCGGCGAGGTCCAGGCTCGCCAGCGGCCGCGACATGGGCACTCCCGCCGCCTCGATCACCTGCGCCGGCGTCAGGACCTCGGTGCCGGCGACGCGCACCTGCCGGACACCGAACACGCTCGTACCGAACACGATCCACGCGGCCAGGCCGACCAGGGCGACCACCCCGGCC
>DASVMV010000237.1:0-7340 GCA_036384155.1 Micromonosporaceae bacterium | reverse complement strand
GCGAGGACCCGGACTCCGTGGAGCTGCTCGACCGTCAGGCCGGCGGACCGGAGCAGTTCCTCGGCCGCAGCGATGTCGTAGCGGCGCCGCAGCGCATCGCGTGGACCAGCGGATCCGTCCGGGCTGGCCAGCAGCGCGACGGCGTCGTCCAGCTGGCCGGCGGCCGCGCGGCGGAGCACCGCCGCGGAGCGGCCGGCGACCATGACGCTCGCCGCGCCGCCCGGCCGAAGCGTCGCCGCGATCGCCCGCGCCACCTGTTGCGGGTCGTCGACCACCTCCAGGACCGAATGGCAGAGCACCAGGTCGACACTGCCCGGTGCGACGATCCGGGCAAGGGCGTCGGCGTCGCCCTGCACGGCCACGATCCGGCCCGCGACGCCCGCTTCGGCCGCCCGGCGGGTCAGCGCGGCCAACGCGTCGGGGCTGGAGTCGACCACGGTCACCCGGTGGCCCGCCGAGGCGAGGGGCACCGCGAAACCGCCGGTGCCACCGCCGACGTCGAGGACGGCCAGCGGACGCGATTGCCGATCGAGTTCCTGCCGCAGCACCGCCCAGACCACGGCCGTGCGGGGGGTGGCCGGGGGGCCGTTCCTGGCTTCCACCCGGACGAGCCTATCCGCCAGTTCTGGCCGGTCCACCGCGACGCAGGCGCGGCTACCCCACGATCTCCCACTCGAGTACGCCGTCGGGGCTCACCCGCGGACGGCCGGTCCGGTACGCCCGGCCGTCGTCCAGGGCTCCGGCCGTCGCCTCCAGCAGCTCCACCACGGACGCCGGCCGGCTCTCCGGTCAGCCCTTGCGGCCGGTCGTCGCGATGCCCTGGATGAAGTGGCGCTGAGCCAGGAAGAACACGATGAGCATCGGGACCGTGGCGATGACGCTGCCGGCCAGCACCACCTCCCACTGCTGCTCGCCGCCGTAGCCGAACCGGTCGAGCACCACCTTCAGCCCGCGCGGCAGCGTGAAGAGCTGCTCATTGCGCAGGTAGATGAGCGGCTTCATCAGGTCGGTCCAGCTGGCCTTGAACTCGAACACGAACGCGACGAGCAGGGCCGGCCGGATCAGCGGGAACGCGATCCGCCAGAAGAGGCCGGGGTAGCTTGCGCCGTCGACCCGGGCCGCCTCGAACAGCTCTCGAGGAAGGGAGAGCATGAACTGGCGCAACAGGAAGATATAGAACGCCGAGCCGAAGAGATTGCCCGCCCAGAGCGGCACCTGGGTGTCGGTGAGCCGCAGATCAGACCAGATCAGGTACGTCGGGATCATGGTGACCGCGAACGGCAGCATCATGGTGGCGAGCACCAGGCCGAAGAGCAGGTTGCGGCCGGGGAAGCGGAAGTAGGCGAAGCCGAACGCCACCCAGGCGCTGGAAAGCGTCACCGCGACGGCGGCCGCGACACCGACGACCAGGCTGTTGAACAGCCAGGTGAGCATCGGTACGGCCGACCACGCCGCCTGGTAGTTCTCCGGCGCGAACGGCACCGGCAGGAAACCGGTCGAGAAGACGTACGCCCGGGGGCGCAGCGACGCACTGATCAGCCACACGAAGGGCGCCATGAAGATGGCCGTGGCGCCGATCAGGGCGGCGATGAACAGCACGCGGCGCCAGCGCGGCTCCCGGGCGGACTCGTCGATGACCGGTGCCGGCCGTACCGGAACCTGGTCGAGGGCGGCTGCGGCCGGCGCGGCGATACCGGTATCCCCCGTGGCGCTCACCGGTCCCGCCGTTCGTTCGCGACTGCGGGGCTCCGCTTCGCTGCACTCCTCGCGCTCACCGGTCCCGCCTTTCGTTCGCGACTGCGGGGCTCCGCTTCGCTGCACTCCTCGCGCTCACCGGTCCCCCTCGTAGTAGACGAACCTGTTGCTCAGCCTCACCTGCACCAGCGTGATCGCCAGGATGACCAGGAACAGCAGCCATGCCATGGCCGAGGCGAAGCCCATGTGCAGGAACTGGAACGCCTGCTGGAAGAGGTAGATGACGTAGAAGCTGGCCGCGTCGGAGTTGAACGAGGTCGCCGTCTGCCGGTTGCCGAAGTACATGGTGTAGACCTCGGTGAACATCTGCAGCGAGGCGATCGTGTTGACCACCAGGGTGAAGAACAGCGCTCCGGAGATCATCGGCAGCGTCACGTGACGGAACCGGGCCCATGGTCCGGCCCCGTCGATGTTGGCCGCCTCGTACAGGTCGCGCGGGACATTCTGGAGCGCGGCGAGGTAGATGATGACCGTGGAACCCAGGCTCCACAGGCTCATGATGACGATGCCGGGCATCACCCAGTTGGGGTCGGTGGTCCAACTCGGGCCCGGTATGCCGACCAGCCCGAGCGCCCTGTTGATCAGCCCGTGCTGCGTGTTGAGCAGCAGCAGGAAGAGGATGCCGACGGCCACCGCCGGGGTCATCACCGGCAGGTAGAAGACGGTACGGAAGAAGCCCTGCAACCGGCCCACCCGCTTGAGCAGCAGCGCCAGCGCCAGCGAGATCCCCATGGCCAGCGGCACGTGCAGGAGCGTGTAGTAGACGGTGTTGCCGAGGCTCTTGGCCACCAGCGGGTCGGACATCAACTGCCGGTAGTTGTCCAGGCCGGCCCAGGTCGGTGGGTTGATGATGTCGTACTCGGTGAAGCTCAGCCACAGGCTGGCGACCATCGGTCCGGCGTAGAACACGAGGAAGCCGACGATCCACGGGGCCAGGAAGACGTACGCCCAGCGCGCCTCGCGCCGGGCCAGCGGCGACAGGCGCCGCCGGCCCGGCGTGACGGGGGTTGTGGCGGTGGTTGTGGCGGTGGCCACCGGGCCTACCCCGCCGCCTTGCTCAGCGCAGCGGTCGCCTCCTGCTGCGCCCGGGCCATCGCCTGCGCCGGCTGTTCCTGGCCGGACAGCACCCGGTTGACCGCGTCCGTCCAGGCCTTGTCGAACTCCGCGCCGGCCGGAGAGGCTGGAATGGAGAAGGCCGCGTCCTGCACCGACCGGATCGTCTGTACCCCGTCGTCGAACCGCTTGTTGCCGCTGGGCTGGTACAGCTCGGTGAAGATCTTCTCGTCGGCCTTCACGTTGCAGGTCCAGACGCCGGTGAAGGGCAGGCCGGCCGCCTTGCGCGCCTCGAGCCGGGCCTTGGCCGCGGCCATCCAGGTGTCGGTGGCGGTCATCGTCTTGGCGAAGGTGCAGGCGGCGTCGGAGTTCTTGGCGCCCTTCGGGATGACCCAGGCGGAGCCCGACGACATGGTCAGCGGCTTGCCCTGGCGGTCGACGAACGGCTTGACCACCAACTGCGCCTTGGGCGTGTTCTTGGCCGCGACGTTGAGCAACCACTCCTCCATCGGCCACACCGCGATCTGGTTCTGGGCCAACGGGCTCTTCGCACCGAAGAAGTCGAACGTGTCACGGAAGGACTTGAAGCCCCCCCAGCCGCCCTGCTGCTGGATCAGCCCGAGTGTGGTCTGCAGCGCCTCGACCAGCTTCGGGTCGTTCAGGTTCGCCGTCTTGCCGTCGGCCGACAGCATGTCGACCCCATTCGCCTTGGCCCACATGGGCAGGAACTCGGGAATCTTCGGGTCGATGCCGATCCGCTGGATCTTGTTCTTGTTCGCCTTGGCGAGCTTGGCGTTCAGCGTCTGCAGGCCGGCCCAGTCAGCGAGGTTGACGTCGTCCGGGGTGAGGCCGGCCTGCTTGAGCACGGTCTCGTTCATGTAGACCACGCGCACGCTGTTGAACTCGGGAATGCCGTAGACCTTGCCGTCCAATGTGACCTCAGCCTTGGCCGCGGGGCGGTACTGATCCATGTCGATCTTCTGCTTGTCGATGCAGCCGGTCAGCGGCTGGATCGAGCCGCGCTTGGCGTACGTGCCGATCAGCTTGCGGTCCATGTAGACCACGTCCGGCGGGTTTCCGCCCGCGACCGCCGAGAGGAACTGCTGCTCGTCGAACCCGCCCTCGGTGATGGTCAGTTTGACGTTCGGGTTGTCGCGCTTGAAGACATCGACCCGGGTCTTGGCGATCTCGTCCGGCAGGCTGAAGCCCATGGTGGTCAGCGATCCGCCACCCTTGCCACCGCCGCTGTCATCACCGCCGCCGCCCACTCCACCGCATCCGCTCAGGACGAGAGCGAGGGCAGCGGCCGATCCGACACTCCTCAATAACCGCGACATATCTACCTCCCCATTCCACCGGCACCGGTGCCGACGTCGCGCCGGGGCATTCTCCGATCTTCGCGGTTTCAAACTCCTAACAGGAGGTTCGGCGCTCGGCAGCATGTGGCACGGATCTCCAACTAGCCGCTTGTCGGTGTCGTGCCGCCCGGCCAGGCTGGGTCGAATGGCCACCCTGCTCGCCGCGTTCGGCATCGTGCTGCTCGGCGCCGTCGCGCAGGCGGTGAGCGGATTCGGGTTTGCGATGGTCACCGTGCCGCTACTGGCCGTCGCAACCGATCCGCGCACCGCCGTCGTGGTCTCGGCGCTGGCCGGCATCGGGCTCACCCTGACCGCGGCCGTACGCGAGCGCTCGCATGCCCGGTGGCGGGTGGCGGGAGCGTTGAGCGCAACGGCCCTGCTCGGCCTGCCGGTCGGTCTGCTGATCCTGGTCCTCGCCCCGGACCGGATGCTCAGCCTGTTGATCGCGGTGGTCGTGCTGGGGTGTGCGGCGCTGGTGTGGTCCGGCGGCCGGATCCGTACCGGAGCCGTGGGGATCGGCGCGATCGGCGTTCTGGTTGGAGTCCTGACGGGAGCGACCGGAACGAACGGGCCGCCGCTGGTCGCCGCGTTCCACTCCCTCGGGTACGACCCTCGCACCTTCCGGGCAACCTTGGCCGCGACCTTCTCGGGGACCGGCGTCATGGGCTCGCGGGCTTTGTGTTCTCCGGGCAGGTGGACGCCGGCAGTCTGCGACTCGCGCTGGCCGCGCTGCCCGCCGTCGGGCTCGGCTGGTGGCTGGGAAATCTTGTCTTCGACCGGATCAACCCGCTGTCGTTCCGGCGGATCGTGCTGGTGGGTTTGGTCGGCAGCGCCGGTGCCGCCCTCGCCCGCGGTCTGGTCGGCTGAGCGCTTTCGATGCGGTAGCGCACCCGGTTCGCCCATGCCGTCGCCCGACAGCAACGCGGCGGACAGGTTGATCTCCGGTTCTTGACCAACGGGCGGATCTTGGCGCTCTAGAGGTGATAGCGGCCGCGCGGATCAGGGGTGCTGCGGGCCAGCGGACCCTCTCCCGATCGTCGCTGACCCGGCGCTGTCACGGCGCTGTCGTCGCGTGCCGACCGCGCCAGCGCCCGGTGCGCCCGGTGCCAGCGCTCGGGCGCACCGTCTCATGCGGGACCGGCGCGGGACGCCGGACCGGGACAGAGGAGACGATCATGACTGATCTAGTGATACGCGCGGAGGGGTTGCGCAAGCGGTTCGGGCGTACCCAGGCGCTCGACGGCGTCGACCTGGCCGTGCGCCGCGGCACCGTGCTCGGCGTGCTGGGCCCAAACGGGGCCGGCAAGACCACGGCCGTGCGCGTGCTGGCCACGCTGCTGCGGCCGGACGCCGGCAGGGCGTACGTCACCGGCATCGACGTACTGCGCCAGCCGGAGCGGGTGCGCCGGCGCATCGGCCTGACCGGGCAGTACGCCTCGGTCGACGAGGACCTGACGGGTCTGCAGAACCTGGTGCTCATCGGGCAACTGCTCGACCTGTCCCGGCGCGATGCCCGGCGGCGCGCGGAGGAACTGCTGGAGTGGTTCGACCTGTCGGCGGCGGCGCAGCGGCCGGCCAAGACCTATTCCGGGGGGATGCGCCGCCGCCTCGACCTGGCGGCGAGCCTGGTCGGCCACCCCGAGGTGATTTTCCTGGATGAGCCGACCACGGGCCTGGACCCGGCCAAGCGGGAGGACATGTGGGGCGTGGTACGCAGCCAGGTTGCCGAGGGGGCGAGCGTGCTGCTGACCACGCAGTACCTGGAGGAGGCCGACGCCCTGGCCGACGAGATCGTCGTGATGGACGCCGGCCGGGTCATCGCCCACGACACCCCGGACGGACTCAAGCGGCGGGTAGGTGGCCAGACGCTGGTGGTACGACCCACCGACCCGACCCGGCTGCCGGACGTACTCGCCCTGCTCGACGTCGTGGCCGCACCCGGCACCTCGGCGTCGCTGGACACCGCCGCGGCGGCCCGGGCCGGCACCGCCGCGGTCCCGGTTACCGGCGACGCGGCCCTCGGCGGAATCGTTTCCGCCCTGGCCCGGTCCGGCATCGAGGTGACCGAGTTGGGCCTGCACCTGCCCAGCCTCGACGAGGTCTTCCTCTCCCTGACCGGTGTCCCGACCGGCACCGCCCACGACGACAACCGCACGCGCACCGAGGAGCTGGTATGAGCACCGTCGACATCCCTCGCCGGCACGTCGCCCGCGACCGCACCGACCTGGACGCGCCGCGCGGCGGGCGGCTGCCCGCGCTGGCTCGGCACAGTCTCGCGCTGGCCCGGCGTAGCCTGATCAAGACGCTGCGCACCCCGGAGGCGCTGATCGACGTGACCCTGCAGCCGGTGATCTTTCTGCTCCTCTTCACCTACCTCTTCGGTGGCGCGATCAGTGGCGGCGACCGGCACGGGTACCTGCAGTTCCTGCTCCCCGGAATGCTCGGACAGTCGCTGGCCATGGGCGGCGTCGCGCTCGGGCAGAACCTCAACTCCGACATTGAAAAAGGGGTCTTCGACCGGTTCCGTTCGCTGCCGATCGCCCGGTCGGCGCCGCTGGTCGGTGCGGTCGCTGCCGACATCGTGCGCTACCTGACGGTGTGTGTGGTGATGCTGGGCTTCGGGGCGGTGATGGGCTTCCGGGTCGGCACCGGGCCGGTGGCCACCGTCGCCGCGATCGCCCTCTCGATCGGTTTCGGGCTCTGCTTCTGCTGGATCTCGGTCCTGGTCGGCATGCTGGTACGCACCTCGGGCGCGGTGCAGGGGGTGATGTTCCTGCTGATCCTTCCGCTCGCCTTCGGCAGCAACGTCTTCGTTCCGACGTCGACCCTGCCCGGCTGGCTGCAGGGATTTGTCCACGTCAACCCGATAACCTCGCTGGTCGCCACGGTTCGAGGGCTGCTGGTGGGCGGTCCGGTGGCCGGGCACCTGTTCTGGACGCTGGTCTGGATGGCCGGCTTCCTGGTGGTCTTCGTACCGCTGGCGCTGCGCGCCTACGCCCGGCGCACCTGACCGCCGGCGGGCGCAACGCCGGTCTTCGCCGTGGTGTCGTTGGGCGCGTTGCCCAGCGCTGGGTGGCGGCCGCGGGCGGGGTCGACACGGGTCAGCGCGGCCTGGGAGTCGAGCGACCAGCCGGCCGCGTACGCCGCGGCGAAGGCGGTGCCGCCGAGCGCGAC
>DASVMV010000236.1:0-2814 GCA_036384155.1 Micromonosporaceae bacterium | reverse complement strand
ACGACACCAACCCGGCCAACGACACGGCGACGCTCGTCGTGAACGCCGCTCCGGGCGGCGGCGACGGGGGTAACGGCGACGGCGGTAACGGCGGTGGCGCGGGTGACGGCGGCACGCTGCCGATCACCGGTTCCGCCACCGGCCTGATCGCCGGCGTCGGGGTGCTGCTGCTCGCGGCCGGCGTGGGCGGCTACGTGGTGGCCCGCCGCCGCCGCACCCGCTTCGTCGCCTGACGCGGCATCCTCGGAACACCCGGTGCCCCGTCGACCACCCGGTCGGCGGGGCACCGCCATGTCGGGCGAAAGAGGGCCCGAGCCTCTGACGCCCGTCGGGGCCGAGTGCAGCGCGACGCCCATCGGAGCCCGGTCCGGCGCGACGCCGCACCAGGCTTCGGTACCCTTTGTGGCCGTGGACACAGCAGAGAAGACCCGGGTGGTCTCCGAGAGCATCGCCCTGAACCCGCTCGATCCCAAGGACCTGATCCACACCTTCGGGCTGATCGGCGTCTGGGCGATCCTCTTCGCCGAGACCGGCCTGCTGGTGGGCTTCTTCTTCCCGGGCGACTCGCTGCTGTTCCTGGCGGGCGTGGCCGCGTCGCCGGTGGCGGACGCGATCTTCGGCAGCGGCACCCGGCTGCACCTGGCCGCGCTGCTGATCGGCGGGCCGCTCTGCGCGATCGCCGGCGCCCAGCTCGGGCACTGGCTCGGGCACCGGTACGGCCGCCGGATGTTCGACCGCCCCAACTCCCGCCTCTTCAAGCGGGAGTACGTGGAGAAGGCGGAGTACTACTTCCAGAAGTTCGGCCCGGCGAAGGCCGTCGTGCTGGCCCGCTTCATCCCGATCGTCCGCACGTTCCTCAACCCGGTGGCCGGGGTGCTCGGCATGCCGGCCCGGCAGTTCTTCATCTGGAACGTGGTCGGCGCGGTCCTCTGGGTGGACGGCATCCTGCTGATCGGCTACCTGCTCGCGGACCAGATCTACAACGCGATCGGCGACAAGATCGACCGGTACATCCTGCCGGTGGTCGCCCTGATCATCCTGATCTCGGTACTGCCGATCTTCTTCGAGTTCCTCCGCGACCGGCGGGCGCGCAAGCGCGGCGAGGCGGCCGCGGTGGTCGCGGCGGCCAGCGCGGCCGGCGCCGTCGAGGCGGCTCGGGAGGCCATCGAGGACGACGACCACCCGCAGCACGGCCCGCAGGGCCGCTGACCCCGGACACACCGATGGCCGGTCCCCTCAGCGGGGGCCGGCCATCGTCATCGGCATGTCGACCGGTGGATGGAACGGATGACGACAGGCGTCACCGTCCGGTGGTGGCGCCACCCCTGGCACGCCACCTGACGCCGTCCCGAGCCGGGACGGCCTATGGCCATCCGGGCTCGGCTGGCGGCCACAATTCGGCCTCGGCGCCGCTAGGCGGCGCTCCGGGCCGAATGAAGGCCGGTCTGACGCCGCGCCACGACCCCGGACAGCCAAACCCAGATGTCGGACACGTCCAGTTTCAGCGGGCCTTCTTGGTGGCTCGCTTGCGCGGCGGGGTGAGCAGATCCGCGATCGTCGCGATCGCGCTCGGCACCAGCCGGTAGTACGCCCAGACCCCGCGCTTCTCCCGCTCCAGCAAGCCGGCCTCGGTGAGGATACGCAGGTGGTGGCTGACCGTCGGCTGCGAAAGGCCGAGCGGCGCGGTCAGGTCACAGACGCACGCCTCGCCTTCGGGGGCCGACTGGATCAGGCTGAGCAGCCGCAGCCGGGCGGGATCGGCGAGGGCCTTCAGGACCCCCGCGAGACGCTCGGCATCGGCACGTTCGATCGGCTCGCCGGCAAGCGGCGAGATCTGAGGCATGGTCATTTCAGCCAACGCAGTTCCCACGTATTCCATCCTTCCACCAGGAGCATCGATCCGCCTGCATATCAGCAGATCCGAATCGGCAAACTTTTACGCCACAAGGCCGAGGTCAGCCAACGTATAGGCCGCCCGATACGGCAGTCCGGCGGCTCGCACCGCGTCGCCGGCGCCTCGATCAACAATAACCGCCACACCCACGACGTCGGCCCCGGCTTCGCGCAACACCTCGACGGCGGTAAGCACGCTGCCGCCCGTCGTCGAGGTGTCCTCGACCGCCAGGACCCGGCGGCCGGCGACGTCCGGCCCCTCGATGCGACGCTGCAGACCGTGCGCCTTGCCCGCCTTGCGGACCACGAACGCGTCCAGCGGCCGGTCGGTCTCGGCGGCGGCGTGCAGCATCGAGAGGGCCACCGGATCGGCACCCAGGGTCAGCCCGCCGACCGCGTCGTACTCCCAGTCGGCGGTGAGGTCCCGCAGCACCCGGCCCACCAACGGCGCCGCCCGGTGATGGAGCGTGACGCGACGCAGATCCACGTACCAGTCCGCCTCACGGCCCGAGGAGAGCACCACCCGGCCGTGCACCACAGCCAGGTCAGTGATGAATTTACGCAGGTCGTCGTGGGCCCCCATGGCGATAGAGGGTACTGCGCAAGTCTGGGAGCCGTCTGGCGGGTCCACCTGGGTCAGCCCTGCGAGCGACCGATGGGTGGCGATGTCCGACTACGCTCAGCGATCGTTAACCGGGATCGACGCCGGTGCGTCCCGCCCACGGGACGGCCCGTCGACCGGCCGACGGTCAGCCGTCGCCGCGGCCCACCCGGCCGCGGGTGTCCCGGGAGACGCCGCGCAGCAGCCGCCGGGGTGCGTACCGCAGCCCCGCCACGGCCAGCTTGTACTTCCACGTCGGCACGCTGACCAGCTTGCCTTTCCGCAGGTCACGGAGCCCTTCGTCGACCACATCGTCGGCT
>DASVMV010000235.1:0-2901 GCA_036384155.1 Micromonosporaceae bacterium | reverse complement strand
GGACCGGGCCTGCTCCGCCGGCCGGCTACCGGGCGCTCACCGCCTCCCTCGACCTGCTGTGGCTGCTCTGCGGCGCGGCCGCGGTATCCGCCCTGGCCCTCCTGTCCTGGCGGGCCAGAAGGGGGCGGCCGGTGTCGGTGCGGGTCGCCCGGGCGGCCACCGCCACGCTGGCCGCGCCGCTCGACCTCGCGGTGGTGGCGGGCGTGACGGTGTACGGCTGGTCGGTGATCCTCTGGGATGCGGCGGTCACGTGGCCGCCGATGTTGGCCGGGTTGCTGGCCGTCACGGGAGCGTACGGGTGGCTGGGGCGGGCATTGCGCACCTGCCTGCTGACCAGCGTCAGGCCGGCGCGGGTGGCGGCTGCTGACCGCCGAGGAATCGGCCGACGGTGGCGCTGAACTCCTGCCAGCTCGCCCGCTCGCTGCGCAGCGTCCGGAGTCCGGCCGCGGTCAGCCGGTATGTCCGCCGTTCCCGGCCGTTGACGGTGCTCCACGCGCTGTCCACGTAGCCGGCCCGCTCGAGCCGGCGCAGCGCCGGATAGATCGTGCCGGTGGGCAGGTCGAGGACGCCCTGGCTGCGAACCCGCAGCGCCTCGATGATGGCGTAGCCGTGCAACTCGCCACCTTCGAGCACGGCCAGCAGCAGCGCATCGAGGTGACCGTGCAGGGACTGCGCCTTCATAGGTAGCAAGGCTACCTGTAGCCATCTCCGGCAGCAATGCAGAGCCGACAGAGCCGGGGTGTGGGCTGCCCCGGCCGCCGCCGCCCACTAGGGTGTGCGCAGAGTTACCGGCCGCCCTCTGGGCGCCGTGCAACCAGCGGTGGGCCCGGCCCGGGCCGTCGCGAAACCCGAGGTGACCGTACCGCGGTCACCGCGAATCCTCGAACTGCCCCGGAGGTCAGCGTGGCCCGCCAGCCGTCCCACCGGCCCGACACCGAGTCCAGCCAGCGCGACCGGGACCCGGATGCACCGGCGACCAGGGCCGACCGCTCGCTGTGGGAAGAGGTACGCGTCGACCCGGTCGAGATCGCCCTGCCGGCCGGCAGCGGCTTCACGCTGCGCGCGTACCGGCCGTCCACGAAGGTGACGCCCACCGATGTCGAGGACCGCGACGCCGACGACATCTTCGCCTCGCGCGCCGCGGCCGCCACGGCGGAAGTCGACGACGAGACGGTCGTGATCCTCGACGAGGAGTTCGCCGAGCAACTGGAGGCGGAGGAGGAGACGACGGAGGTGCGGCGCCGCCGGCGGCGCGCAGAGGGCGAGGGCGACCTCGCCGTCGAAGCCGAATCCGACGAGGAGCTGGCCGCCGACGAGGAGTCGGAGGAGGAGGCCGACGAGGAGGCGGAGGAGGTGCCGGTCTTCCTCAGCCACCGGGGGCGGGTGCTGCTTTTCCGGAGCCCGGAATCGCTGGTGGACTTCGTCCGTTCGGATGCCCCCAACGACCTGGCCCAGGTCGACACCTACCGCACACTGGCCGACCGGATTCAGCCCGCCGACATCGCACCGCTCGACGACGACACCTATGAGCTTGATCTCATCGTCGAGAACCTCCGCGGCGGGCACGACGTGTGGGATCCCGCCCTGCTCATCCGCGGCGGCGAGGTGGCCCGCGACCTCGCGTACGCACTGCGCCTGCCCGCGGTGCTGGACATGCTCGGGCCGGGCTCCAGCCTGGACGACCTGGACGAGGCATTACGATCGACGGCTGGTGGCGGGCTGGGTGCCTTCAGGGGGAGGCGGCGGCTCCGGAAAATCGGGGCACAAACCGCAAGTCTCGGCTGGCGAACGATCATCGGGAAGATCTCTGCCGCTGTGGACTGGCGCGACTGACCCTCACCAGGGAGCATCAGTCTTTGGCACACGCGTGCCCAGGGGAGGAGGACGGCGCCGTGACGCTCGTGCGGGTGTACTGCGGACTGGCGTCGGCGGATACCGGTGCCCGGCCGGCAGCAGCCGAACCGGTCCTCACCGCCGCCGTCGTCGATGACGCGGGCCGACTACTTGATGTCCGCGAGATAGCCGACTCGCCGGCGGGTTACGCAACTCTGGCGGCGATCCTCGTGGCACGGTCGAGTGGGCCGAGCGGAACACCGGTCGCCGCCGACAGCGACGACCAGGCCGTGACCCGCCTGCTCACCGCTGCCGGAAGTCCACTTGCGATCGTCGACGACGAGGCGATCGACGACTACGCTGAGCGATTCGCCGACGACGCTTCGATGGCCGAGGCCCGGTCGCCGGCCACCGTACGCCGCGCGGTCGGCCTGGCCCGGGCCCTGCAGGTCGGCGCCATCTCCGCCCTGAACCTGCCGACCCCCCGCGACCTGACCGGATACCGCCCGGTGCTCAGCGCACACGCCGCGCTGGCGCACGGCCGCCACGCCGCCGCCGTCGCGCTGCGCGAGGTCCTTCGCGAGCTGTACCCCGCCGCGCTGCGGGCCTATCCGGATCCGGCTGAGCCGTTGTCCCTCGCCGTTCTCGACGCGTTGCCCGAGCCGGGCATGCTTGGCGGCGCCGGCCGCGGCCCGCAGGTCGAGCCGGACGCCGTCGTCGCCCAACTGGTGAGCAGCCGGGTGGCCACTAAGGACACCGCCGCGGGCGCGGTGACAGCGTTGCGGGCGGCCGTGTCCGAAACTCCCCGCCGGACCACCACGGGCCGGGCCATCACCTCCGCGGTTGCCGAGACCGTACGTCAGGCGGTGGCGGCCGTACGCGCCTGCGACGCCGCGTCTGACGCGCTGGTGGCAACCCTCGCCAGCCGGGTGGCGTCGTCCGCTCCCCCGGTGGACGACCGCGGCGGCCGCAGAGCCGCGGCGGAGGCCGCACCGGCGCCGGCCGCCTCCACCGGCATTCCTCGGGTGCGCGCCGCCGAGCAGGAGCCGGCACCCGTCCGCAGGGCCG
>DASVMV010000234.1:0-7974 GCA_036384155.1 Micromonosporaceae bacterium | reverse complement strand
CACGGCCTCACGGGTGCAGTCGCAGTAGTACGCCCGGCCGGCCGCGTACAGCCGCTGCGCGGCAGCCCGGTGCTCGCCCGCGTTGGCGGACTGGAAGTACGGCCCCTCGTACGTGCCGCGCCGGATCCCGATCCAGTCGAGCGCCGACAAGATGCCCTCGGTCCATTCGGGCCGGTTGCGAGCCACGTCGGTGTCTTCAACGCGCAGCACGAAGACGCCGCCGTGCTGCTTGGCGAAGATCCAGTTCTGCAGCGCCGAGCGGGCGCCCCCCACGTGGAACATTCCGGTGGGAGAGGGGGCAAAGCGTACGCGTACCGTCACTCGACCAGCCTACCCCGTCGATCATGGAGTTGTGGTGGGCGAATGCTCCCGCTACACGGCTTTTGCGGTGCACCACAACTCCATGATCCACCCGGCGGGGCAACGCCAGGCCCGCGGGGGCAGCGGACATCGGCGCCTCCCCGTCGCGCGCAGGTGCCCGCCGGTAGTCCGTCCCGCGTGTCGCGCGTAAGCCCCCGAACGTCCGCCGGAACCCGGCTTAAGCTGCGCAATGTAGTGCGGTGATCGCTGGAGGCCACGGCCATGATCCTCGTCGAACGCGCGGACCGGGTGCCGGCACCCGTCGAGGCGGTGTGGGACGTCGTCCGGCGGGTCGAGCAGCTACCGGAGTGGTTGGCCGGGGTCGACGAGGCCGAGGCCTTGTCGGGCGATGGGTTCGGCCGCCGGCAACGCATCCGGGCGGGGGACGGCAGCACGCTGGAAGCCGAGGTGTTCGCCTACCGGGAACCCACCCTTATCGCGTGGCGGGAGCGGCGGGAGGAGCCCGGCTGGCGCGCCGACCCGCGCACCGAGACGCACGTCGAACTCGTCCCGGACGGCGACGGTACGGCGGTGCGGCTGATCGTCGTACGGTGGCCGTCCGGTCCGCTGACCGGCACACTGCTGCGGCTGGGCATGCACCGCATCGGCGCCGGTCTGGAGGCGTCGATCGCCCGCCTCGCCCACTTGGCGGCGGTCAACTGAGCCGGTCGGGCCCCACACCGGACTGCCGAAGCGACCTGGCCGCCCGTCGGCGCACCCACGGCCGCAGCCGATGCCCGCTCGCGCCGCCGCCGTCTGGAGCCCGAGGACGCCGGCGACGAAGTCGCTCGGCGCGCGCAGGGCGAAGACGGCGGGTCTGAGGCGCGAGCGGCGCGCGAGCGCCGAGCGCCAGCTAACTCAGCCGGAGTCGCCGCCCGTCTCGCCCACCGGAGCGGCCGACACGTCGTCGATGGCGTACTTCTTGGCCGCCTCCGCGGGCACGGACGCCGGCACGTCACCGCGCAGTGCCAGTTGCCGCAGGGCCGCTACGGTGATCGACTCGGCGTCCACATTGAAGTGCCGGCGCAGCGCGTGCCGGGTGTCCGACAGGCCGAAGCCGTCCGTGCCCAGCGACGTGTACTCGCCGGGCACCCAGCGGGCGATGAGGTCGGGAACCGCCCGCATCCAGTCGCTGACGGCAACCTTGGGCCCGGTTGCGTCGGCGAGCTTGCGCTGCACGTACGGCAGCTTCGGCTCGTTGCCGGGGTTCAGCAGGTTGTGCTCCTCGCACTCGACCGCGTCACGCCGCAGTTCGGTCCACGAGGTGACCGACCATACGTCGGCCGCGACCCCCCAGTCCTGGGCCAGCAACTGCTGCGCCTTCAGCGCCCAGATCATGCCGGTGCCGGACGCCAGAACGTGGGCCCGCGGCGCCTCGCGGCCCGGCGCGCCGTTCACGGCCGGCGCCGGCGCGTACCGGTAAATGCCCTTGCGGACCCCTTCGACGTCGAGGTCGGCCGGCTCACTGGGCTGCACGATCGGCTCGTTGTAGACGGTGAGGTAGTAGAAGACGTTCTCCTGCTTCTCGCCGTACATCCGGTGCAGGCCGTCCTCGACGATGTGCGCGATCTCGAATGAGAACGCCGGGTCGTACGCCACCACGGCCGGGTTGGTCGCGGCGATGAGGTGGGAGTGGCCGTCCTCGTGCTGCAGGCCTTCGCCGTTGAGGGTGGTCCGGCCGGCGGTCGCGCCCAGCAGGAAGCCGCGGGCCATCTGGTCGGCGGCCGACCACAGCCCGTCGGCCGTGCGCTGGAAGCCGAACATCGAGTAGAAGATGTACATCGGGATCATCGGCTCGCCGTGCGTGGCGTACGACGATCCGGCGGCGGCGAACGAGGCCACCGACCCCGCCTCGTTGATCCCCTCGTGCAGGATCTGCCCGCCGGTCGCCTCCTTGTACGACAGGAACAGCTCGCGGTCCACGGACGTGTAGCGCTGGCCGTGCGGCGAGTAGATCTTCTGGGTGGGGAAGAGCGAGTCCATGCCGAACGTGCGGGCCTCGTCGGGGACGATCGGCACCCAGCGCTTGCCGAACTCCTTGTCCTTCATCAGGTCCTTGAGCAGGCGAACGAAGGCCATCGTGGTGGCCACCTTCTGCTTGCCCGAGCCGCGCTTGATGCCGCTGAACTTGTCCGACGACGGGATCTGCAGCGGGATCGTCGTCCTCCGCCGCTCCGGCAGGTAGCCGCCCAGTGCCTCGCGGCGCTGCTTGAGGTAGCCGATCTCGTCGGACTTCTCGTCCGGCTTGTAGTACGGCGGCAGGTAGGGGTTGGCCTCCAGCGCCGAGTCGGGGATGTCGAGATAGAGCCGGTCCCGGAAGAGCTTGAGGTCGTCCAGCGTCAGCTTCTTCATCTGATGCGTGGCGTTGCGGCCCTCGAAGTGCGAGCCCAGCGTCCAGCCCTTGATGGTCTTGGCCAGGATGACGGTCGGCTGGCCGGTGTGCTCGAACGCCGCCTTGTACGCCGCGTACAGCTTGCGGTAGTCGTGGCCGCCGCGCTTGAGGTTCCAGATCTCGTCGTCGGAGAGGTGCTCGACCATCTTGCGGGTGCGCGGATCACGCCCGAAGAAGTGCTCACGGACGTACGCGCCGGACTCGGCCTTGTAGGTCTGGTAGTCGCCGTCGGGCGTGGTGTTCATGAGGTTGACCAGCGCGCCGTCGGTGTCCGCGGCGAGCAGCGGGTCCCACTCGCGGCCCCAGATCACCTTGATCACGTTCCACCCGGCGCCGCGGAAGAACGCCTCCAGCTCCTGGATGATCTTTCCGTTGCCGCGTACCGGGCCGTCGAGCCGCTGCAGGTTGCAGTTGATGACGAAGGTGAGGTTGTCCAGTTCCTCGCGGGCCGCCACCCCGATCGCGCCCAGCGTCTCCGGCTCGTCCATCTCGCCGTCGCCGAGGTACGCCCACACGTGCTGGTCGGAGGTGTCCTTGATGCCGCGGTGGTGCAGGTAGCGGTTGAACCGGGCCTGGTAGATCGCGTTCAACCCGCCGAGGCCCATCGAGACCGTGGGGAACTCCCAGAAGTCGGGCATCAGCCGGGGGTGGGGGTACGACGGCAGTGCGCCCCCCGGGTGCGACAGTTCCTGCCGGAAGCCGTCGAGCTGGTCCTCGCTCAGCCGGCCCTCGAGGTAGGCGCGGGCGTACATGCCCGGCGACCCGTGGCCCTGGTAGTAAATGTGATCCCCGCCACCAGGATGGTTCTTGCCGCGGAAGAAGTGGTTGAACCCCACCTCGTAGAGGGACGCGGAGCTGGCGTAGGTCGAGATGTGCCCACCGACCCCGATCTCCGGCCGCTGCGCCCGGTGCACCAGCATGGCCGCGTTCCAGCGGATGTAGGCCCGGATCCGCCGCTCGACGAACTCGTCACCGGGGAACCACGGCTCCCGCTCCGGGGGGATGGTGTTGATGTAGTCGGTGGTGGTCAGCGGGGGCACGCCGACCCGGCGTTCCCGGGCCCGCTCCAACAGGCGCAGCATGACGTACCGGGCGCGCTTCGGGCCGCGCTCGTCGATGACCCCGTCGAGGGATTCGACCCACTCGGTGGTCTCTTCAGGGTCGATGTCCGGCAGCTGACTGGGCAGGCCGTCGCTGATGACCGGGCGCTTGCGTTCCGTGGCCACGTGTGTTCCTCGGTGGTGTGTACGGATAGGTCTCCTGCCCCATCCTGCCCCTTGATGCCGGGTCGCGTCACGCCGAGTGGTCGCCGAGGCGACGCGCGACACAGGTACCGGCCGGTAACCGAAAGCGAGGACGGTCGCTTGCCGGTACGGCAGACTTCCCTGCATGCGTACCGAGGTGATCACGGTCAGCACCGGCTCCCGACCGGCCGTGCGCGACATCACGGCGGAGGCCGAGCAGTTCGTTGACGCCGCCGGGGACGGTCTGCTGCACGTCTTCGTACCGCACGCCACCGCCGGGCTGGCGCTCATGGAGACCGGTTCCGGATCCGAGGAGGACCTGCTGCGGGCCCTCGACGATCTGCTGCCCGCCGACGACCGCTGGCGGCACCGCCACGGGTCCCGGGGACACGGCCGCGATCACGTCATGCCGGCGTTCGTCGCGCCGTACCTCAGCATTCCCGTGCTGGGCGGCCGGCTGGCTCTGGGCACCTGGCAGTCGATCTGCCTGGTGGACCTCAACGGCGACAACGCCACCCGCCAGGTCCGGTTCTCCCTCCTGCCCGGCTGACCGGCCCGGCTGACTCCGCCTGGCTCCACTCCCCGCCGCGCTCCACTCCCCGCCGCGCTCCACTCCCCGCCGATCTAGGGCAAATCGCTGTGATTAGAGATCAACTAACAGCGATTCGCCCTAGATCGCGGGGGGGGGCGGGGGCCGCCGGCACCAGGTCGGATTGGAAACCGCAGGTATTGGGCACTGAGGCACGCAGCGCTCCGCCGGAGGTTCGCTCGGGCCTGTGCGCACGAGATGGGAGGCTGTCATGGAGGACTGGGTGCGGCGCAACGCGCTGTCGCTGGCCATGCTCGGGGCTTTCCTGGTCTTCGTCACCATGCAGAGCGTCTTCGGCTGGCACGTCTGGAACGAGGAACTTGCCCAGTACGGCAATCCGACGTTGTCCTACTGGAGCTACCTGGGCAGCGGCCACTTCGGTGAGGCGGTTTTCGAGAACTGGGAGTCGGAGTTCCTCCAGATGGGCTTCTACGTACTCCTCACCGCGTTCCTGGTGCAGAAGGGGTCGGCCGAGTCGAAGCCGCCGGGCCAGACCGACCGGCCCGAGGACGACGAGCGCCGGGCGACGCCGGACTCGCCGTGGCCGGCGCGGGCCGGCGGGCTGGCACTCAAGATCTATCGCAACAGCCTCTCCCTGGCGCTGCTGGCCGTCTTCGTCGCGTCGTTCGTGCTGCACCTTCTCACCGGCACCACCGTGTACAACGAGCAACAGGCCATGGAGCAGGGGAGCCCGCCGATCAGCGCGTGGCAGTTTCTCGGCACCAGCGACTTCTGGTTCCAGTCGATGCAGAACTGGCAGAGTGAGTTCCTCGCGGTCGCTGCCCTCGTCCTGCTCAGCATCGTGCTGCGCCAGCACGGCTCGCCCGAGTCGAAGCCAGTGACCGCCCCGGTGGCCACCACGGGAAGCTGACGGGGCCCCCTCACCCCTGCAACAGCCGGCGCAATCCGCTCGGGGTGCACCCCAGCTGGGCTCGTACGGTGCGGCTCAGGTGGGCCTGGTCGGCGAAGCCGAGCCCGGCGGCGAGCGCGGCGAGATTGTCGGCTCCCTGCTCGAGTTGATCCATCGCCCGCCCGACCCGGAGCCGGTTGCGGTATCGGGTGAGCGGCACCCCGACCAGCGCGTGGAACGACCGGCTCAGCCGGTAGGGCGATATCCCCAGCCGGCGGGACAGCGGCAGCAGCCCGGCAGCGTCCGGATGGTCATCGCGGAGCGCCTCACGGGCCGACTCGACAGCCGCGCGGTCGAGTCGGGACGGCGCCCGGGGGAGTCGACGCGCCGCCGCGGTCCGACCGGCCGCGCCGAGCACCGCCACCAGGCGCTCTGCGGCGGCGAAATCCGGGTCCGGGCCGCGGGCCGCCCGCACGAGCAGCCGGTGGTCGAGGTCGAGGCGGGCGTCGACGTAGACGCTCGCCGGCACTGGTCGCTCGCCGACGACCTCGTGCCAGAGCCGGGCCGATACGCGCAGCGCGGTGCAGTGGTCGCCGCCTGCGGGATGGACGAACTGCTCCTCCTCGTCGGGCCTCGTCAGGTAGCCCATCGTCGGGTCGACCAGCACCTCCCCGGCGGCGGTGCGCCGGCGGAAGCCGCCGCGCCGGGCCAGCACCAGGCCGAATCCGGACGCCAGCTCCGGTCCACACCAGTCCCGATTGTCGTTGCGGCAGGCGACCGAGCGCACCGCGAACTCCTGCCGGGAGACGAGCAGCGTCGATGTGAACACGCCGCGATCATAGGTCCGGCGTACGACAGCGCGGCGAACAGCGGCCGGCGCAAGAATCGTCAAGACGGCGGCCGGAGAGGTCCGGAGGCTGGCTGCGTGACGACGACAACCGCTGCCCCGGCCAGCTCTTCCGCCACGCGGGCCGCCCCCATGCTGGCCATCCTGCTGGCTGGTCAGGCCATGTCGTCGATGGACGGGTCGATCGCGGCGGTCGCCGCGCCGGCGATCCGGGCAGACCTTGCGGCAACGGCCGCCGTACAGCAGCTCGTGCTGGTCGGCTACACCCTCGCCTTCGCCGTGCTGGTCGTCACCGGAGCCCGCCTCGGCGCCCGCCACGGGTACGCCCGCGTCTTCCGGCTCGGGCTGGCCGGGTTCACCGCGGCCTCCCTGACGTGCGGGATCGCTCCCTGGGCGACTGTCCTGGTGGCGGCCCGGGTCGTCCAGGGTGCGGCTGCGGCGCTGATGGTGCCCCAGGTGCTGGCGCTGATCCATCGCCGACTCGCCGGGAGGGCGCGAGAGCGCGCGATCGGGGCGTACTCCGCAGTGTTGGCCCTGGGCGTCGCCGGCGGCCAGATCATCGGCGGGCTGCTGGTCACCCTGGACCTCGGCGGTTTGAGCTGGCGGACCGCGTTCCTGGTCAATGTTCCCATCGGGCTGGTCCTGCTGGCGGCGGCGCCGCGGTACCTGTCCGGCGGCGGGGATCAGGACGACGAGCACCGGCTGGACCTCCTCGGGGTTCTGACCCTCTCCGGCGCAATGGTGGCGGTGGTGCTGCCGCTCGTGACCGGGCGGGAGTTCGGCTGGCCGGCGTGGCTGTGGGCCGCCCTTATCTGCGCCGGCGGCGCACTGCTGGCTGCCTTCCTGCGATTCGAGCGCCGGGCGACCGGCAGCACGGCGCCACTGATCGACCCCGGCGTGCTGGCCACCCCCGGCGTACCGGCCGGCCTGACGGCCTCCTTCGCCGTGATGGGGTGCTACGCCGCGTTCCTCTTCGCGCTCACCCTGCGGCTGCAGGACGGCCTTGGTCTCAGCGCGCTGGCGGCGGGGCTCGCGTTCGTGCCATACGCCACCGGATTCGCGCTCTGTAGCCTCGGTGCTCCCCGCGTCGCAGCCCGGGTCTCGGGTGCGCTTCCGGTCACCGGGCCGCTGATGTTCGCGGGTGCGGCGGTCGCGGTGGCCGTGCTGAGTCGGCCGGGCTGGTCCTGGCTCTGGTGCAGCCTTCTCCTGGTGATGGCCGGTGCCGGCCACGCCGCAGGCTTCAGCCCCCTGGTGGCCCGGATGTCGGCTGCGATCCCGGCCGCGTCCGCCGCCTCGCTGTCGGCCCTCGTCTCGACCGGGGCGCTGCTGGCCAACGTGCTCGGCGTGGCCGCCGTGGGCGGCGTCTATCTGGCGCTGGCCGGCCCTGAGGGTAACCGGTCCGCGACGGGATTCACCGCTGCCGCCGCGGTCATCGCGGGCCTGCTGGTGTTCGGCGCGGTGGCCGCGTGGCGTGCCGGCCGGGCCGCGAGTCGCGTGGAGGTGCGGGCCACCCATCCGTAATGCTGTGGGGCGTGACCACCCCGCACGATCTCGACGAACGGTTCCGGAAGGCGGTCGACGGGCTTTCCGCCCGGTCCGGCGGGCCCGACCAGGCGGTCCGGCCCGACCAGCCGGTCCAGGACGGCACCAGGTTGACCGGCGAGCAGGCGCTCGCGCTCTTCGACGCTCAGC
>DASVMV010000233.1:0-4580 GCA_036384155.1 Micromonosporaceae bacterium | reverse complement strand
CCGATGCCGAGGAACAGATGCAGCCAGTCGTCGGCTCGGTTCATCGGTACGAAGTTGGCGCCGCTGTTCCGGCCGACGAGCGTGCCGTACAACCACAGGACCAGGTAGATCGCCCCACCGACGAGCAGGTAGACGCGGGCTCCCGCGACCGTGCGGGCCAGCGCCAGACCGGCGACGCCATAGAGCAGGTGGACGAGGTTGTGCAGCACGGATACCTGGAACAGGCCGAACAGTTTGGCACCGGATTCGTGCCCGGAAAACTGCATGTCCCCGAGGTTGGTGGTGACGCCGGGCACGAACCCGAGCAGGCCGACCAGTAGGAACGTCGCGCCGGCGAGCCAGGCAAGGGTACGGGCCCCAGCCCGGGTCATCACCCGCGGCGCGGGTCGTACCGCCATCGCTCACCTCCGGCGGGTCGTCGGGGAAGCCGACTTCCCGCCGGAGGTGGAACCAAACCGACGGGTCAGCCGACCCCCACCGGCACCCGGCCGAGCGCGCGGACCTTCTCGTAGAGCTCCACGTACCGGGTCGCCATGACCTCGGGCGTGAACTTGGCCGCCGCGTCCCGCCGGCACTCGCGGCTGTCCAGCAGATCGGCAGCCAGCACCAGGTCGGCCAGCTCGTCCTCGTCGTCGGTGAGCAGTCCGGTACGGCCGTGGTCCACGAGCTCGGGCAGGCAGCCGCGGCGCAGGCCGACCACCGGCGTGCCGAGGGCCAGCGACTCGACGACGGCGGTGCCGCCCGGTTCCTCCCACCGCAGCGGGAAGAGCATGGCCCGGGCGCTGGCCACGAGGTTGTCGCGCTCCTTGCCGGCCAGGGTGCCGACCCATCGGACCCGGCTGCCGTCGACGTACGGTGCGACCTTGTCCAGCCAGAACCGCACGTCGGGATTCTGGTGGGCGTCCTCGGCGGCCGCCAGGTCCTCCGGGCGGTGGTAGGGACCGACCGGTCCGGCCAGGATGAGGTCGAAGCCGGCCCGGTGCGCCAATTGGGCACCCAGATCCTGGCCCTTGCCGTGATTGATCCGGCCGAGAATCACCGTGTGGTCGCCCTTGGGCACCGGCCGACGCCGGTCCGCGCCGACCGCCAGCGGCGTCGAGAGGTGGACATGGCCGACCGAGTGCTCCTGTAGCGGCCGTGGCGCCCGCGCCAGCTGGGACGCCGATACCCCGTTGACCCGCACCCGGTCACCGCCGTCGAGATTGCCGTACAGGTCCGGGTGCTTGTGCAGGTCCCAGTGCAGGGTGTGCAGCGCGGGTGGGGCGTCCGGGCCCATCGCCGCGAGGGTGGCCAGGCCGACCGCCTCGACGTGATCATGCACGAGGTCGATGTCGTCGCGCTCCCGCAGCGTGCGCACGACGCCGTTCAGGTGCGCCTGGGCCAGCCCGCACACCTGGTTGTACGGCCGCAGCAGGGCCTTGAACTGGCCCTCGGGGAAGACCCAGGTCCGCTCGTCGACCGGCAGCGTACTGGTGCCGACCGAAGCCAGCACGATTCGGACGCCGAGCTTGCGCAACTCGGGGACCAGGGTGGCGACGACGTTCTCGATGCCGCCGTATCCGTTGGGCGGCACCGGAAGCCACGGGCCGGAGTTCATCAAGACGGTGATACTCATGCTGCCGCTCCGCTTCGCTCCTCGGCGGCATCTCGGTACGCCGCGTCGACTGTGCCCTTCCGCCCGTCGTTGCGCCGGACGGCGCTACCTAGCCTGAGGGGTAGCCCCCCCGGTCCGCTCACGGAACGCCCACCGGAGTCCGCCACTGCCGCATCCGGTCGAGCAGCTGGATCAGTGGCGGCCGCTCCTCGACCGACACGTCCGTGACGACGATCTCCCGTTCCAGGTTCGGCAGCGCTTCCGCGCCGCCGCGACGGAACTGCGTGAGCATCGCCGCTGGTGGGCTGGTGTCGAACACCCAGCCCTGCCGGTGCAGCCGGGTCCACGCGGTCAGCAGGATCTGCGCCGACATCCGGCCGAGCGCCTCGGTGTTCTGGTGGCGGTGCAGTCGCTCACCCAGGTCGACCTGTGCCAGGGCGTCCAGCCCGACCAGTTCGAGCAGGTCGATCAGCATCGCCGTCTCGACGCCGTAGCCGGAGACGAAGGGCAGCCGTTCCAGGACGAGTCGGCGTCCGGCGTACTCGCCGGCCAGGGGCTGGACGAAGCCGGCGAGCTCTGGCCAGAACATGTTGAGCAGGGGCCGGGCCATCAGCTCGGTGACCCGGCCGCCGCCGTCCGGTTCGACTCCCGTCGTGCCCACGAGCGGACGGTGGTAGAAGCCCTTGACGAAGGCCACCGAGGAGTCGGTCAGCAGCGGCCCGAGCAGCCCGGTGACGAAATGCGGCTGGAACTCGCGCAGGTCGGCGTCGACGAACGCGACGACGTCGCCGCCGGCGGCGGCCAGGCCGGCCCAGAGCGCGTCACCCTTCCCCTCGAGCCGCGGGAGGCCCTTCGTGACCTCGTCCTGGCTGACCACGCGGGCGCCGGCGTCGGTGGCCACCGACGCGGTGTGGTCGGTCGACCGGGAGTCCACGACGATGACCTCGTCGACGAGTGGAACAGCCTCGATCAGATGGGCCCGGATGGTGGAGACGATCGCGCCGACCGTTGTCTCCTCGTTGCGCGCGGGGATGACCACACTCACCGTTTGGCTCCCCTTGGCCCGCTGGAGCTGACGCGCAGTCCATTGCTTAGCGGAGGCGCTACGATACGTAGACCAGGCCTCCACTACGGGCGACGCGTTGGTTCGCGAATGCCGCACAGACACACCCCCGGGTAGCAATCGAATCGACAGCGCTCGTCGCTAGCGGGTTTTCCCTCTTGCCGGAGGGTCTAACCGCGCTGCGCCTAACATCTTGATCACGGGAAACTCCCGCGAGCCCACCAACTGGTGAACGTTTGATGTCCCCTCATCGGTGGCACTGGTGTCCTGCGGGTGTGCCGCAACGATGTGGAAGGACGCTGAGAATGCGCAAGTGTCGGGTGGGGCTGGTGGGTGCCGGGAACGTGGCCCAACGGCACGCACGAGTACTGGCCGGGTTCGACGACGTGGAGTTGGCTGGCGTGACCGATGTCGCGTCCGCCGCCGCAGAGCGACTCGCCGACCAGTTCGGATGCCGGGTGTTCGGCGAGGTCACCAGTCTGGTGGGCGCGGACCTCGACGCGGTCTACGTATGCGTGCCGCCCTTCGCGCACGGTCCCGCCGAAGACGTGGTGTTGTCGGCCGGCCTTCCGATGTTCGTCGAGAAGCCGGTGGCGGTCGACCTGGAGACGGCGGAGCGGATCGCGGACAGTGTCGCGCAGAGCGGTGTGCTGACGGCGGTGGGTCACCACTGGCGCTACCTCGACGTTGTCGAGCGGGCCCAGAAGATGCTTGCCGGCCGTCCGGTGCGAATGATCAGCGGGTCCTGGTGGGACAAGGTGCCCCCGGTCGACTGGTGGTCCCGCCGGTCCCGGTCCGGCGGTCCGGTCATCGAGCAGGCCGCGCACGTGCTCGACCTCACCCGGCTGCTCGCCGGCGAGGTGGTCGAGGTGGCGGCGTTCGGCGACGGAGCGCCGCCCGCGGTCGACGGTGCGGACATCGACTCGGCCACCACCGCAGCGCTGCGGTTCGCGGACGGCCCGGTCGGCACGCTCAGCTCCGCGTGCGTGCTCGGGTGGAAGCACTGTGCGGGCGTGGAGGTGATCGCCGACCACTTCGCGTTGCGGGTAGGCGAGAACGAACTGGTCGTCCGCGACGGCGACCAGGAGCATCGGTTCTCCGGCGACCCAGAGGCGGCTCGGGTGGCGGTCGACCGGGCGTTCGTCGACGCAGTGCGCGGCGTCGGGACGGACATCCGGGTGCCATACGCGGAGGCGGTGCGCACCCACCGGCTGGCCTGTGCCGTCGCAGAGTCGGCGATGGCCGGCCAACCGGTCCGGCTGGCGCCCCCGACTCAGGATGTTCCAGTCGTCGAGCGGCGCACGAGGGTGGGGGTGGGCGCCGATGTCTGAACGCGTCGTGGTCGTCCGGAAGCCGGGAACGGTGGCTATCGCGGAGCAGGACGCGGAGCCGTTGCGGGACGGCACCTTCCGGGCGCAGACGATCTACAGTGGTGTTTCGTCCGGCACGGAACTGAGCTATGTCAAGGGAACCAATCCCTACCTGTCGACCGCCTGGGACAGTGACCTCGGACTGTTCCAGCCCGACGACGGCTCGTCGCCCTACCCGGTCACCCGGCTCGGCTACATGGAGGTCGCCCGGGTGGCGGAGACGCGCAGCCCTGCCGTCGACGAGGGCACGCTGGTCGCGATGGCGTACGGGCACCGCACCAGCTACCTGGCCGACCCGCTGGTCGACCGCCTCGTGCCGCTACCGGAGGACCTCGACCCGGTCCTCGGCATCTACGTGGCACATATGGGACCGATCTGCGCAAACGGTCTGCTGCACGCGGGCGCCGATCTCTACGGCACGGACGTGCGCAGCCTCGCCGACGGCGTACGAGGCCGGCGGGTGGCGGTCACCGGGGCGGGCGTGGTGGCCCTGCTGACCGCGCTGTTCGCCCGGCACCACGGCGCCGCCTCCGTGGTGGTGCTCGACCCGACG
>DASVMV010000232.1:0-1644 GCA_036384155.1 Micromonosporaceae bacterium | reverse complement strand
CGGTCGGCGAGCCCTTCGAGCCGTACGCTGCGCAGCGCCTCGTCCGCCCGCCGGCGCCGTTCGGCGCGGCCGACCTTGCGCACCCGCAGGCCGTACTCGACGTTCTGCCGCACGGTCATGTGCGGGAAGAGCGCGTAGTCCTGGAAGACGGTGTTGACGTCCCGCTCGAACGGCGCCAACCGGGTCACGTCGCGCCCGCCGAGCAGGATCGTCCCGGCGGTCGGTGACTCGAATCCGGCGATCATCCGCAGCACGGTCGTCTTTCCCGAGCCGGACGGCCCGAGCATGGAGAAGAACTCGCCGTCGGCGATCTCCAGATCGACGCCGGCCACCGCTTCGACCGTGCCGAACGACTTGCGCAGCCCGCGAAGGGCGACGGCGGGGGTGGCGGGCCCAGCTGGCACGGCCGCTCCTTGTCCTACGGTAAACGTTGCCACAACGAACCAACGTCCACGGAAATCGTGCCGTGAGAATAGAGCCGCCACGGATAGCGTCGTCAAGGGGCTGTGACGGGTTCGTTTCCGTCGGCCCTTCCCGCTCGCCCGTGCGGCAGGCACACTCATCGGCATGGAGCAGCATCTGTACGAGCCCGTCCACAGTGAGTTCCGGGCCCTGTGCCGGGAGTTCCTGGCCCGGGAGGCCGTCCCGCACCACCAGCGCTGGGAGGCCGAGGGGATCGTCGACCGCGAGGTCTGGCGCAAGGCCGGCGCGGCGGGACTGCTCGGCATGGACGTCGACGAGGAGTACGGCGGCGGCGGGCAGCACGACTTCCGGTTCAACGCCGTACTCGACGAGGAGATCGTCGCTGCCGGTTGCACCGGGCTCGGTTTCGGCCTGCACAACGACGTGTTGGCGCCGTACCTGACCGAGCTGACCACCGACGACCAGCGCAAGCGGTGGCTGCCCGGCTTCTGCTCCGGTGACCTGGTGACCGCGATCGCGATGAGCGAGCCGGGCGCCGGTTCGGACCTGGCCGGCATCCGCACGTCCGCGGTCCGCGACGGCGACACGTACGTGCTCAACGGGCAGAAGACCTTCATCACCAACGGCGAGATGGCCGACCTGGTGGTGGTGGTCGTCCGGACCGCCCCCGACCAGGGCGCGCACGGGGTCAGCCTGATCGCCGTGGAGACCGGCACCCCCGGCTTCACCCGCGGTCGGCGGCTGGCGAAGGTCGGCCTCAAGGCCAACGACACCGCCGAACTCTTCTTCGACGACTGCCGGGTCCCGGCGGAGAACCTGATCGGTACGGAGAACCACGGCTTCTACCACCTGATGGCGAACCTGCCTCGGGAGCGGCTCAGCATCGCGGTCGGGGCGGTCGCGGCGGCGGAGAAGCTGCTCGCGGTCACCCTCGACTACGCCCGCTCCCGGGAGGCATTCGGCCGGCCGATCGGGAAGTTCCAGCACAACCGGTTCCTCCTGGCCGAGCTGGACACCGAGGTCACCATCGCGCGCACCTTCATCAACCACTGCGTCACCGAGTTCAACGCCGGCCGGCTGTCGGTGACCGACGCGGCGAAGGCCAAGTGGTGGACCACCGAGCTGCAGAACAAGGTCGCCGACCGCTGCGTGCAGCTGCACGGCGGCTACGGCTTCATGCTGGAGTACCCGGTGGCGAAGGCGTGGCTGGACGGCCGGGTG
>DASVMV010000231.1:0-6440 GCA_036384155.1 Micromonosporaceae bacterium | reverse complement strand
CCTGCCGTCGTCCAGCCGGTACATCGGTGGTCCATGCGGCTGGGCGCCATGGTGCGGCTGCCGGGCGCCGTCCTGCCCGGCCGTTGGCAGGTGAGTCCGGCCGCCGGAGCCGCGATCGCCGCGGCGCTGCCGACGCTCCTTGCGCTCGTTGCGCTGGCGCCGGCACTCGGGGCCGCGCTGGTGGACCCGTACCAGACCCTGACCCGGATCTGGCAGGGTCCGCCGCCCGGGCTCGTCGCACCACCCACCAATGCCGTCGCCGCCACGAACGTGATCGCCGCGCTCCTGCTCACGACCGCCGCGGCGCTGGCGTCCGTGGGTTTCACCGGCGGACGGCCGGCGCAGGCGGTGCCGGTGATCCTGCCGGGAGCGGCGGTGACCCTGCTGATCACGCCCGTCTCGCTGGGCCGGGGCTGGCCCGCCAGCACCCTCGCCGGGCTGATCGTGTTCACGATCTCGATGCTTGGCCTGGCGCTGACCCCGCCGCCTCCGGAGTCCGAGCGAGCCCGGCCACTGCGGCTCACCCGGGCGATCGTGTTCGGCATCGGGCTGGCCGGCGGCGGGGCCGGCCTGGCCGGCAGCCTCGCCACCGAGTCGCTGACCCTCTTCACGCTGGGCAGCGCGGTCATCGTGGGTGCGGCGGCAGCGCTCGGGGGATGCACCCAGCTGGCCCGCATCCTGGGTTGGCTGTTCGCCGCGGTGATGGCTCAGCTGTTCGTGGTCACCGCGGGTCTGTCGGCCGGCCTCGCGCCCCGGTGGTCCGCCTTCGGCGTGCTGGCCACGGGAGCGGCGCTGCTGCTGCTCGCCGCCACCCTGCCCCGGCTGCGGCGACCGGAGGCGGTGCGCGAGGCGGCCACCGTGGAATGGACCGGCTACGCCGCTGCGCTCATCGCACTCGCCCTGGCCTTCGATTCGTTGCGGCACATCGCGGCCCTGCTGGCGGCCTGGGGCGCCGTTCTCGGCGTGTCGGCCATCCGTCCCGGCCGCAGCATCCGGCAATGGCGGGTCCTCTTCTGGGCCGCGGTGGCGTGCGAGATCACCTCGTGGTGGCTGCTGATGCGCCTCGCCGACGTCGCGTTGCCGGAGGCCTACACCCTGCCGTTTGCCGCCCTCGCCCTGCTCGTAGGCCTGCTCGAACTGCGCCAGCGCCGGGATCTGAGCAGCTGGGTGGCCTATGGTCCGGCTCTCGTGGCGGCCCTCGCACCGAGCCTGGTGATCGTGCTGGCGACGAACACCAGCGACCTGCGCGAGGTGCTGCTGCTGCTGGGTGCGGTCAGCACGCTGATCGTCGGTTCGCTGTGGCAGCAGCAGGCGCCGGTGGTGATCGGGGCGGTGACGACGGCGTTGACCGCGTTGCACGCGGTGACCCAGGTGGGACCGTGGCTGGTGCTGATCCCGGTCGGCATCGTGCTGCTGGTGCTGGGCGCCAGCAGTGAACGCCGCCGCCGGATTCAGGAGCAGTTGCGGGTCGTTCGCGGCATGCGCTGACCGCGGCCACCTCACCCGGTACGGGACAGCGGCCGACTCATCAGATGGTGCGCCGGAGTGCGGCGTCCTTCTCGGCGACGAGCGCCTCGAGGCCGGCCTGGAACGCCGACATCCGGGCCCGCATTCGCTCGTCCGCCATGCCGAGCATCCGCACGGCGAGCAGACCCGCGTTGCGGGCACCGCCGATGGATACGGTGGCGACCGGTACGCCGGCGGGCATCTGCACGATGGACAGCAGCGAGTCCATCCCGTCGAGATGCCGCAGCGGCACCGGCACGCCGATCACCGGGAGCGGGGTGACCGAGGCGACCATGCCGGGAAGGTGGGCGGCGCCACCGGCCCCGGCGATGATCACGAGCAGCCCACGTTCGGCCGCGGAGCGGGCGTACTCGATCATCTTGACCGGGGTCCGGTGCGCCGAGACCACACCGACCTCGTACGGCACGCCGAACTCGTCGAGCGCCTCGGCGGCGGCGCGCATGACCGCCCAGTCCGAGTCGCTTCCCATGATCACCCCGACGCTCACGTGCCCTCCCGCAGCATTCGGGCCGCGCGGCGCGCGCGTTCCCGTACGTCGGCCAGGTCGGCGCCGGGGACCGTCACGTGGCCGATCTTGCGACCGGGCCGCACCTGCTTGCCGTACAGATGGACCTTGGCGCCGGGGTCGGCGGCGAACAGATGGTGCAGTCGCTCGTCGATCGACATGCCGCCGGGCGGCCCGCCGAGCACGTTGGCCATCGCCACCGCGGGCGCGGTCGGGCCGGTGTCCCCCATCGGGTAGTCCAGGACGGCCCGCAGGTGCTGCTCGAACTGAGAGGTCCGGGAGCCGTCGATGCTCCAGTGACCGGAGTTGTGCGGACGCATCGCCAGCTCGTTGACCACGAGGCCGCGTCCAGCCTCGAAGAGTTCGACCGCGAGCAGGCCCACCACGCCGAGCGCCGTCGCGATGTCGATGGCCAGTTGCTGGGCCTGCAGAGCCAGGGCCTCGGACAGGTCGGGAGCGGGTGCCAACACCTCGATGCAGATGCCGTCCCGCTGCACGGTCTCCACCACTGGATAGGCGGCCACCTGCCCGAACGGCGAACGCGCGACCTGCACGGCCAATTCGCGGCGCAGCGGCACCCGCTCCTCGGCGATGAGCGGCGTGCCCGCGTCGAGCAGGGTCCGTACCTGGCCGGCGGCTTCCTCCGGGTCGCTGAGCGTCCAGACCCCGCGACCGTCATAGCCGCCGCGGACGGCCTTGAGCACGACGGGCCAGCCGACCCGGGCGCCGAAGGCCGTGACGTCGTCCGGCACCGCGATGGATCGCCAGGCGGGCACCGGAGCGCCCAGGTCGGCCAGCCGCTCGCGCATGGCCCGCTTGTCCTGGGCGAACATCAGCGCGTCGGCGGCCGGGTGGACGGCGACGCCCTCGGCGGCCAGCGCCCGGACGTGCTCGGTGGGCACGTGTTCGTGGTCGAAGGTCACCACGTCGCAGCCCTTGGCGAAGGTACGCAGCGCGGCCAGATCGGTGTGGTCGCCGTACTGGACGTCGGCCGCAACCAGTGCGGCGCCGTCGTCCGGTGCGAGGGCCAGTACGCGCAGCGACTGGCCGAGGGCGATCGCGGCCTGGTGGGTCATCCGGGCCAGCTGGCCCCCGCCCACCATGCCGACAACGGGCAGACCGGTTCGGGTATCCATCTCGGCCGCCAGCCTAGCGGCGCGACCGCTGGCGACGGCGTCGGGCGGACAGCGTCCGGCGGCTAGCCGCGCCTACCTCAGCTGGGCAACCAGCTCGTCGACCGTGGTCACCGGACGGTCGCAGACGAAGCCGCGACAGACGTACGCGGTGGACCGGCCATCGAGCATGGGGCGGTCCGCGAGCAGCGGCACGCCCGGCTGGTCCGGTACGCCGGCGACCACGACCGCGCCCGGAGGGGCGTGCCGATGGGCCGCCGCGACCAACGGGTCATCGGCGGGTTCCGGCGTCACGACCGCGATCTCGTACGGGCCGGACAGCAGCGCTTCGCCGACCGCCGCGGCGTACCCGGTGAACCGGGCGTGCCGGGCCACGAGCGGCGCCACCGTCGCGAGGGCACGTTCGGCGGCCTCCCGGTACCGCGGCTGGCCGGTCAGGGCCGAGTACGTCACCAGCGCCGCGGCGATCGCCGAGCGGCCCGACGGCGTAGCGTTGTCGGTCGGATCGGCCGGCCGGGACACCAGCTGCTCGGCGTCGTCGGCGGTGTCGTAGAAACCCCCGTCCGGCGCGGCGAAGTGCTCCAGGGCGGCGTCGACCAGCTGCCCCGCCAGCTCCCGCCACCGCCCCTCGCCGGTGAGCTGGTGCATCGCGCAGAACGCCTCGGCTACGCAGCCGTAGTCCTCCAAAACACCGGCGGGCTCGCCGACCCGGCCCGCGCGGGAGACCCGGCGCAACCGGCCGTCCACGATGTGCCGCCCGGCCAGGACCTCGGCGATCCCGGTGGCGGCAGCCGCGGTCACCGGATCGCCGGTCACCGCGCTGTGCTCTACGAGCGCCGTCACGGCGAGCCCGTTCCACGCGGCGACCACCTTGTCGTCGCGCGCGGGCTGCGGACGCCGGTCGCGGACCTCCCGCAGCCGGGTGCGAATCTGCTCCCAACCGGCCGTCACCGCGGGATCGGCGCCATCGACGTCCCGGGCCAGCCGCAGCACGCTCGTGCCGTGCTCGACGCCCGTCATTCGGTCCGGAGCGCCGCCGGCCGGGGCGGAGGCCGAATGATGGGCGAAGCTGCCTTGCTCGGTGACGGCGAAGAGGTCAGCCGCCCGCCGGCCGTCCTCGGGGCCGAGCGCCTCGATTAGTTGTGCCCGGGTCCAGACGTAGGTCAGCCCTTCCACGCCCTCGGTGTCCGCGTCCAGGGCCGACGCCAGCCCACCCTGTTCGGTGCCCAGCTCGTCGATCAAAAACGCGGCGGTCTCCGCGGCGATCCGCGCCGCGATCGGGTCGCCGGTGAGCCGCCACAGCTGGGTGTAGACGCGGAGCAGTAGCGCGTTGTCGTAGAGCATCTTCTCGAAGTGCGGAACCGTCCACTGTGCGTCCACCGAGTAGCGGGCGAAGCCGCCGGCCAGCTGGTCGTACAGGCCGCCGCGGGCCATCGCCTCACAGGTGTGCCGCACGATCTCGAGATCGGACGCGGTGCCGGTGCGCTGATGGTGCCGGAGCAGGAAGAGCAGGTTCATGTGCGGCGGGAACTTGGGCGCGCCGCCGAATCCGCCGTACGCCTGGTCGTACTCGGACGCGAGCTGGCCGGCCGCCGCGTCCAGCACTTCTGCGGTGAGCGGCGTGGTCGGGCCACCGACCGCCTGCGCGCCGCCGATGGCCTGGAGGACGGCCGCACCCTGCTGGATGACGGCCTCCCGCTGCTCCCGCCACGCGGTGGCCACCGAGTCCAGGAGTCGGAGGAAGTTGGGGCGGGGAAAGTAGGTGCCGCAGAAGAACGGGGTGCCGTCCGGGGTGGCGAAGACGGTCATCGGCCAACCGCCCTGCCCGGTCATCGCCTGCGTCGCGGTCATGTAGACGGCGTCGACGTCCGGGCGCTCCTCCCGATCGACCTTGATCGAGACGAAGCCCTCGTTCATCCGGCGGCCGACGGCCTCGTCCTCGAACGACTCATGCGCCATGACATGGCACCAGTGGCAGGCCGCGTAGCCGACCGAAATGATGACCGGAACATCCCGCCGGCGGGCCTCCGCGAACGCCTCGGGGCACCAGGGCCACCAGTCGACCGGATTGCCGGCGTGCTGTAGGAGGTACGGGCTGGTGGCATCGGCCAGTCGGTTCACCTGTCGACCATAACCAGCGGCCGGGCGCTCCGCGCCGGCTACGACGCCCCGCCGGTTACGACGCCCCGTCGGCCCGCAGCGGCAGGACGAGCGCCGTCTGCGCCGAGTCCGACAACGACTGCAGCACCGCGAGAACCTTGTTCGCCGGCAGCGGCTTGAAGAATAGATATCCCTGTGCCGCCGAACAGCCGAGTTCAGCCAGCGCCCGCCGCTGCTCGGCCGACTCCACACCCTCAGCGACCACCCGCATGCCGAGCCACCGGCCCAGCTCGATGGTCGCTCGGACGATCGCCGCCGCCTCCCGCGATTCGATCATTTCGGTGACGAACGAGCGGTCGATCTTGATTTCTTCGACGGGCACCCGGGCGAGAAAAGCGAGCGACGAAAAGCCGGTTCCGAAGTCGTCCAACGCCAGCTGGACGCCGATGCCACGCAGCGTCGCCAGCACCTCGTCGATGACCGGTAGCTCGCTCATCACCACGCTTTCGGTGATCTCCACGACCAGCTGCGCCGGCGCCACCTCGTGCCGGCGCAGCATTTCCCCGATGTCGGCCGGCAGCCGCGGGTCGAGCAGGCTGCGGGCCGAGACGTTGACCGAGATAGGCACGGATATTCCCTGCGCGGCCCATCCGGCCACCTCGCTGAGCGCTCGGTCGATGACGTACCGGGTGAACTGGCCGTCCATGTCGCTGGCCTCGACGGCGTTGACGAAGTCGGCCGGCTGCAGCGTGCCGCGGCGCGGGTGGCGCCAGCGGACCAGCGCCTCCACCCCGGCCGGACCACCCGTGACGAGGTCGACCGCCGGCTGCAGGGCCAGCACGAGCTGGTCGTCGGTGGCGAGCGCGTCTCTCAGCTCGGCCAGCAGGACCAATTGGTCGATACTGGCCCCGTCGTGCCCGCTGTCGTACCGGGCGACGCTGCCGGCGCGCAGCTTGGCCTGGGCGACCGCGACGCCGGCGCGGCGCATCAGTTCGGTGAGGTCGGCCGAGCCGGCGGGCGCGACGACCACGCCCGCCGAGACCTGCACGGCCACCGTCACGCCGGCCACCTCGGTCAGCTGCGCGAGCGCGTCGACGAGGCGTTGCGCCCGCGCCGACGCCTCCACCAGCGGCGACTGCTCGTCGCTGGGATCCGTTCTCGGGTCCGGGGCGAGC
>DASVMV010000230.1:0-4693 GCA_036384155.1 Micromonosporaceae bacterium | reverse complement strand
CGGAGAACCGGAATCCCGCAGCCCCCTGGAGGTGTCCCGGTGACCAGTGCTACCGGCGGTTCCGCGCCCGACGCCCGGACCGACTGGGCGGCCCGGATCTTCCGGCGCAGCGACGAGAGGCTGGCTGCGAAGGCGCCGGCGCTCCCGCCACCCGCCGGCCTGGTAGCGGCCGGTGGAGTGGGTCACGTCCGGTTGTCCTGGCAGCCGGTCGACGGCGCTGTCGGCTACCTGGTACACCGGGCACCGGCCGGGAACGGGCACCCGGTGGGCGACTTCGCGCCGATCGATCACCTCGGCGGCGACGTCCTCGCCGTCCCGGACACGTGGTACGTGGACACCACCGGCGAGCCCGGCAGCCGATACGCATACGCGGTGGCCGCCGTACCCGAGGTGACCGTAACCGGTCCACTCAGCGAACCGGTGCTCGCCGCGTCCCGGCCGGCCGACGGCGCGACGCCGACGGTTTCACTGCACCTGGACGCCGCGGCCGAGGGTCGGCCGCTGCCCCGTCCATGGCAGCCGATGATCGGCAGCGAACGCCTGTCCCACCTGCTGTGCCGGGACCGTACCGGCGGGCGGGAGATCGGGACCGAGCTGCAGGACGCGCTGCGCCGCATCCGCGCCGAGGTCGGCGTGGAGACCGTCCGGGCGCACGCCATCCTGCACGACGACCTGGGTGTCTACCGCGAGGTGGACGGTCAGCCGGTTTACGACTTCAGCGGCATCGACCGGGTCTACGACCTGCTCCTGACGACCGGGCTGAAACCGGTGGTCGAAATCGGTTTCATGCCCCGCGACCTGGCCCGCGATCCCGAGCGTACGGTCTTCGAGTACCGCGGAATCATCTCCCCGCCGAAGGACTATGGACGTTGGGGCGACCTCGTACGGGCGGTGGTGCGGCACCTGCTCGACCGGTACGGCGCGTCGGTGCTGGGCTGGGACTTCGAGGTGTGGAACGAGGCCAACCTGGAGGTCTTCTGGTCGGGCACCCGCGACGAGTGGCTGCGGCTCTACGACGAGACCGCCCGGGCGGTCAAGGAGGTCGACCCGCGAATCGCCGTCGGCGGCCCGTCGTCCGCGGCGGCGGGCTGGGTCGACGCGCTGCTGGAACACGCCCGCGACAGCGGCTCGCCGGTCGACTTCGTCTCCACTCATACGTACGGCAGCCCGCCGCTGGACCTGCGCCCGACGCTCGCCCGGCTCGGCTTTGCGCAGGCGCGGATCCTGTGGACCGAATGGGGGGTCACACCCACCCACTTCGACCCGGTCAACGACGGCGCCTCGTCGGCCACGTTCCTGCTCAGCGGCATGCGGTCGGCCGCCGGGCGGGTCGACGCGCTGTCCTACTGGGTGGTCAGCGACCACTTCGAGGAACTCGGCCGGGCGCCCCGCCTCCTGCACGGCGGGTTCGGGCTGATCACCGTGGGTGGCATCGCCAAGCCCCGCTATTACGCCCTGCGGATGCTGGCCCGGCTCGGCGACACCGAACTGCCGGTGCGGGCCGACGGTGACGGTGCCGACGGCCTGGTGCAGTCCTGGGCCAGCCGGCACACCGACGGACGCCTCGCCGTGCTGGTCTGGGCGTCGACCCTCGACCAGTCGAAGCAGGACGGCGATCCGGCGCTCGCCCGGCGGGTACGTATCACGCTCGACGCAACCGCGGGCCGCCCCGTCACCATCACCCGGTTGGACCGGGAGCACGGCGACATCAGCACCGTCGCCGCGAAGGTGGGACTGGGCGACTGGCCCGTCGATGACCAGTGGGACGCGCTGCGGGAGGCCGACGCGCTGCGGCCGGAGCCGGTCGACGCCGGGATCGACGACGGCGCGGCGGTAGTGCAGTTCGACCTGCCACAGCCGGGGGCGGTGCTGGTCGAGGTCGGCCCGGCGTGGCCCGCTCCGGCCACCGCGGGGGACCCGCTGAAACCGGTTACCGGTCCCGCCCCAGTCACTGCTCGCCGGACCGATGCTCCCGTACGGCGCGCGCGTCGGGAGGCGGCGGCTCAGTGTGTCGGCGGCGGCTCGTCGCCCACCTCACGCTGCACGGCCGTCAGCCGGGCCTGCATCTCGGCCCGCACGTCGGCGTACCGCGGATCGGCGAAGACGTTCCGCCGCTCGTGCGGGTCTTCGGCCAGGTCGAACAGCTCCCACTCCACCGGCATGGTGCGGTCCGAGGTCCCGGGCAGGCCGAGCCCGTCGGCGTAGTACCGGACGATCTTGTAGCGCTCGGTGCGCACCCCGTCGTGGGCCCACACGTGGTGCGAGCCGTCGTCATGCTCCCAGTAGCGGTAGTACGCGCAGTCCCGCCAGTCGGCCGGCCGCTGACCGGCCAGCAGCGGACGCAGGCTCCGGCCCTGCATGCGCGGATGAGCCGACACCCCGGCGAGGTCCAGGAGGGTGGGTGCGAAGTCCACGTTGAGCGCGATGGCGGAGCAGCTGCCGCCCGCCTCCACCAGCCGCGGATAGCGGACCAGCAACGGCATGCGCAGCGACTCCTCGTACATGAACCGCTTGTCGTACCAGCCGTGGTCGCCGAGGAAGAATCCCTGGTCCGAGCTGTAGACCACGACGCAGTCCCGCTCCCGACCGCGCTCGGCCACGACGTTCAGCAGCCGGCCGACCTGCTCGTCCAGCGACGCCACACAGCGCAGGTAGTCCTGCAGGTAGCGGCGCAGCAGCCAGCGGGTGCGCGCGGCGCCGGACAGATCCGGCGGCACCGGCTGCTTCAGATCCCCCTCGGTGAGATCGCCGTCGACTCGCATGCGGGCCGCCCGGGCAGCGCTGGCGTGCCCGGCGTGGTCGTCGAAGAGCGTCACCGGATCGGGAAATTGGCTGTCGGCGAACAGGTCCGCGTGCGCGTCGTCGGGCTCCCACGGACGATGTGGTGCCTTGTGCCAGACCAGCAGGCACAGCGGACGGTCCGGTTCACACCGGCGGAACTGGTCGATGGCCAGGTCGGTGATGACCGTCGTCGCGTAGCCGGGGACCACCCGCCGGCCGTCCGGGCCGAGGAACTCCGGATCCCAGTAGTCGCCCTGGTCCTCCAGGATCTGCCACGAGTCGAACCCGCGTGGATCGTGCATTCCCCCGTGCCCGAGGTGCCACTTGCCCACCAGCGCCGTCCGGTAGCCGGCCTCGCGCAACTGCGAGACGAACGTGGGCTGCCGGGCGTCGAAATGGGTCGAGAGCGTCCGTACCCCGTTGACATGGTTGTAGGTTCCGGTGAGGATCGCGGCCCGGCTCGGAGCGCACAGCGAGTTGGTGCAGAAGCAGTTGTCGAACCGCATGCCTTCGGCGGCGAGGCGGTCCAGGTGGGGGGTACGGGTCAGCCGGTCGTCGTATGCCGACAGGGCGTGCGCCGCGTGATCGTCGGCCAGGATCAGGATGACGTCCGGCCGGCCGCCGGAAGTGGTCATGTGCAGCCCGATGCCCACGGCGGTGCGGCACTACACCTCCGCCTTGCACAGGATTCGGCACCGCGTGACCGGAGATGTGAAGCAGGGCCGGCTCCGTCCGAGCCGGCCCCTGCCCCACACCTTAGGTACGGTCAGCTGGCCGACTTGTTGTAGCTGTCGATCGCCCCTTGCACGCTCGCCGCGGCATCCTTCATGGCCTGCTCAGCCGGCTTGCGGCCGACGATCGCCGCCTCGGGGCCGTCCTCGAAATCCATGCGGGGCGCCGCTGGCCGCCACGTCGGCCAGCGGTTTCCCGGCCGCGTTGCGTAGGCACCGGGCCAGGTGGGTAGAAGTCAGCGCGTGTTGAGTCCAGAAGCCGTACTCAGTGACCGGTATCGCCTGGTCGAACACCTCGCGACCGGTGGCATGGGTGAGGTGTGGCGGGCCACCGATACGGTGCTCGGCCGCCCCGTGGCGGTGAAGGTGCTGCTGCCGGCGCTGCTCGCCGAGCCGGGATTCGGCGCGCGGTTCGCCGCCGAGGCCCGGATGATGGCTGCGCTGCAGCACCCCGGCATCGTCAACGTGTACGACTACGGCGAAAGCGACCTTCCCGGTGGCGCCCGGGCGGTCTATCTGGTCATGGAGCACGTGGACGGCGAGTCGCTGGCGGCCCGGCTGAAGGGGTCCGGCCGAATGGACGCCCGGACAACTCTGTCGATCGTCGCCCAGGCGGCCGACGCGCTGCATGCCGCACACACCGCCGGGATCATCCACCGCGACGTCAAGCCGGGCAATCTGCTCGTCCGACCCGACGGCACGGTGACCCTGGTCGATTTCGGCGTGGCCCGCTCGGCCGAGGTCACCAGCCTCACGTTGACGAACAACGTGGTGGGAACCGCCCTCTACATGGCGCCGGAGCAGGCTGCCGGGCGCCCGGTTTCGCCGGCCACGGACATCTACGCCCTCGGCGCAGTCGCCTATCACTGCGTGGCCGGCCACCCGCCGTTCAGCGGTGGCACGTCGCTCGATGTGGCGATCAAGCACCTGCACGATGAGGTGCCACCCCTGCCGACGGACGTACCAGCAGGGGTGGCGGCGCTGGTCACCCGGGCGCTCGAGAAGGAGCCGGCGGACCGGTTCGAAAGCGCCGAGGCGCTGGCGGCGGCGGCGCGCACGGCGCTCGACAACGCCGCCACTGCCGCCTCCCCCACCGTCCTGGCCGGCGCCGCGGTTCCCGTGGCCGACTCCACGACGACCACCGGGGTTGCCCAGCCCGCTTCGACGGTGCCGGCCGACCG
>DASVMV010000229.1:0-3090 GCA_036384155.1 Micromonosporaceae bacterium | reverse complement strand
GGGATCGCCCTCGTCGCAGTCGCCTTCGGCATCTTCCAGATGGCGACAGTCGTGGTCGACACCCGGCTGCAGGAGCGGATCACCGGACCGAGCCGCGCGACCGTCACCTCCCTGGCCGGCGTCGGCACTGAGGTGGTCACGGTTGCCGTGTACGCGAGCTACGCCGCGGCGTCCACTATGGTCACCCATCGGGTGGTGTTCGCCCTCTTCGCGGTGCCGTACCTGCTCATCGCACTAGTTTTCGGCGCGCCCCTAATTCTGGCCGACCTGGGCGTGCCGCTGACCCGCGGCGGACCGGTTCTGCCGGTGGCACACCGCGAAGCGGGGAAGACCCGGCTGAGGGAGGTGCTCGCGCTGGTGTCCAAGCACCGCTGCGGCCCCACCGTCGCTGGCGCGTCAGAGCGTGTCGAGGGAGGCGTGGCGGCGGCTCTCCGCCTCGAATACGGCCAGCAACACCGCGGCCAGGACGGCGTACCCGATGCCGACCGCGACCTCGACGGCAAGCGGTCCCAAAGCGGCGGCGAAGCCGTCGCCGGCGGCCAGCCGGCGCGCCGCCTCCGCGGCGTGCGTTATGGGCAGCGCGGCGCCCACCGCGCGCATGCCGACCGGCAGGCGGTCGGCGGGCACGTTGACGCCGGTCAGCAGCAGCAGGAGCGCGACGGAGACGTTGGAGACCAGCCAGACGTCGCGGAAGCGCAGCCCGACCGCGCCGAGCGTGAGCCCGAAGAAAGCACAGGACAGCGACCCGACCGCGAGCGTCAGCGCCAGGCCGGGCAGCGCCGCGAGCGGCACCCGCAGCCCGAGCAGCAGCGCACCGCCGGCAAGCGTGAACGCGGCGATCAGCAGCCCGTTGCCGGCGTACGGCAGCGCGCGGCCGAGGAAGACCGCCGTCCGGGCGCGTGGCGAGAGCAGTACGTGGCCGAGGGTGCCGTACCGCCGCTCGTTGGAGACGGCCATCGTGCCGCCGAACACGCACGCGAGCGACGCGGCGAGCACGGCATTGCCGACGATGTAGAAGCGGTCGTCGGCGACGCCGAGCTGCCGGCCGAGGTAGGCGAAGAACAGCAGCTGGAACAGCGGGCCGACGAGCAGGGTGCCGACGAACATCGACGGCGTGGTCCAGTTGAACAGCGCGCGGTAGGCGATCACGCCGCCAACGGCGAGCAGGCGCATAGGGGAACCCTCCGGATCAGGCCAGGGCGAGCGTGGCGTTCGCGCGGGCGCGACGTTCCACATGGGACATGACGACGGTGCCCGCGGCGAGGCAGACCGCGCTGATGGCCAGGCACACGCCGAGCGAGGGCCAGACCGGCCCGGAGCCGGTCGCCGCCTCCCGCACCGCCCGCGAGGCCCACGTCGTCGGCAGCACGGCGCCCAGCGGACCGGTCCAACCCGGCAGGACGGTGACCGGCACGAGCATCCCGGAGACCAGCCAGATCGGATACTCGAGGGTGTTGTTGAGCGCGTTGGCGTTGGGCATGAGCACGAACGTCGAGGCAAGCAGCAGGCCGAACATGCCCAGGCCGAGGATCACCGCGGGTACGGCGACCAGGAATCCGACCGGGTCGGCGACATCGAGCGGGATGCCGTAGACGAGGCGGCCCCACACGAGTGTCGCCATCATCGCGTACGTGCCGGTCACGGCGGTCGCCAGCGTGATCGGGAAGATCAGCAACGCCGGCGGCCGCGGCGCCAGCATGAGCATCTCCAGCGTGCCCTGCCAGCGCTGGTTCTGGATCGCGCCGCCGGAACCGAACAGCACGGAACTCCAGACGGCCATCATGCCGGCGCCGACGGCGGCCTCCAGCAGGCGGTGCGGTTCGGTGCCGGCGCGGAACAGGTAGACCGCCAGGGTGGCCTGGACGAGCGGTACGACGAAGGCCGTCGCGATCTCGAACGGCGAGCGGCTGAGCTGCTTGGTGTGCAGCAGCGTCCCGAGCGCCACCAGTCGAACAACGCTCATGCCGGCACCGCCTCCGGGTCGGGCCGGCGGCCGGCCCGGTTGACGATCGTGACGTACGCGTCCTCCAGCGTGGGCTGCCGGGCGCTCACCCGGCCCAGCCGCACCCCGCCCAATGCGCGCAGCACGTCGGCCTGCACATCGGTCGCCGCGTCGGACTGCACGGTCAGCACCTGCGCCGAGCCCAGCACCTCGACGCTCGCCTCCCGCACGCCCGGCAGCACATAGATGCCGGCGAGCTGGTCGTCGGTGGCGCCGTACGCCTCAACCTCCAACACCCGGCGGCCGTCGGCGTGGTGCTTCAGCTCCCCGGGCGTACCCAAGGCCTGGATCTCGCCGCCCGCGATCACCGCGATCCGGTCGCAGAGCTCGTCGGCCTCGGCCATGTAGTGGGTGGTGAGCAGCACGGTCGTCCCCGTCGCGGCCAGCCGCGCGACCGTGCTGCGCAGCTCCCGCGCCGCCACCGGATCCACCCCGATCGAGGGCTCGTCGAGGAACAGCACCTCCGGCCGGTGCAGCAGCCCGCGCGCGATGTGCAGCCGCTGCCGCATACCTCGCGAGTAGCCCTCGACGCGTTCGCGCTCCCGGCCGGTCAGCCCGACGAGGTCGAGCAGCTCGTCGATCCGCTGCCGCTGCTCGCGCGCCGGAACCCCGTACAGCTCCGCGAAGTAGCGCAGGTTGTCCAGCGCCGACAGCCGGTCGTAGAGCCCCCGGTCGCCGCCGAACACGTAGCCGATGCGCCGGCGTACCTCCCGGGTCTGGGTCACCACGTCGAACCCGCACACCCGGGCCGACCCCGCGGTCGGGATCAGCAGGGTGTTGAGCATCTTGATGGTGGTGGTCTTCCCTGCGCCGTTCGGCCCGAGCAGGCCGAACAGCTCACCACGCCGGACGGCGAGGTCGACACCGCGAACGGCGTCGATCGCCGTCCGCCGCGGGCTCAACCAGCCGGTCCGGGTGTGGTAGGTGCGGCGCAGGCCGCGCGCCTCGATCGCGGATTCCATGGCGGGAACGCTAGGCGATGTGCCCCCGCGGCTGAAACGAATTCGGCCGCGGCCGAATGCTCAGGCCGTACGCCGGTCGGGATCGGCGGCGAGCAGCCGCACCAGCGCGGATCCCGCCGGCTCCAG
>DASVMV010000228.1:0-2436 GCA_036384155.1 Micromonosporaceae bacterium | reverse complement strand
CCAGGCCCCGCCGATCAGATGCGCCAGCGTGGCCGCGGGCAGGCCGGGCAGCGAGGTCAGGTCCAGGTCTTGCAGGCGTTTGGTGCGGGGGAACTTCGCTTCCAGGACCCGGCGCACGCGGCGGCGTGAGTCGCGGTCGTCGCATTCGGCGGTGAGGACCTCGGCCAGGAACGAGCGGTGTGATAGGCGTTCCCGGGCCGCCGCGTCGGCCAGGCCGGCGGCCGGGGGTCGGAGGGTGGGCAGATGCAGTGCGGTGCAGGCCGCGCCGATCGCGGCCTCGGCGGCCGGGTCGGTCAACGCCTGCAGCGGCAGTGCGGCTGTGGCGCTGGGGCGGGGGCGGGCGGTCATGCCGACATCCCGGTGAGTAGCTCGTCGTAGCCGTGCAGGGTCGGCAGCGGCCGAGTCTGGCCGCTGACCCCCGCCGGGGCCACCACGGCGGCGACCGGCCGGGGCGCGTCGATGTGGCGGCGGGCGTCGACCGCGACCAAGTCGGCGTCGAACCGCTTGGCCAGCAGGGCGGCGTCCATCGCGGCGATGACCGCGGCGGCGGGCAGGGTGCGGTGCAGCAGCAGCACCCCGATCAGGACCCGGGTGCCGGCGCCGTCCCCCAACGCGCGGCGGGCCGCGTCCCAGAACCGTTGGTGGGTATGGGTGAACGCCCCCGACGCCCGGGCCGCGACCAACGCGGTCGCGCCGGCCATCGCGCCGGGTTTACGGGCCAGCACCTCCAAATAGTGGTCCAGAGCCAGCGTTTCGGTGCCCTTGTGCAGGCTGCGCACGTGCGTGGCCACGGTCTTGCCGTCGGCGATGACGTGGACGGTGTCGGCGCCAAGCCGGACCGTGACCCGACGCCCGGCCAGGTGCGCCGGCGCCGAGTAGTAGGACTGACGCACGCACACCCGGGCCTTCGCATCGACCCGGCACGACAACGTCAACGTCGGGTCGAACGTCGTGGCCGGCAACGCCCGTAGCAGCACCTGCTCCCGTGACGCCGCGACACCCACGGTCTCCCGCCGGGCGCCGACCCGACGGTTGTCGTCGGCCACGTCGGCGGCGGCCATCAGCTCGTTGAGTTCGGCCAACGTCGCCACCGCCGGCATCGGGGTCAGATGCCGGCGCCGGAACCGGCCGATCTCACCCTCGACCCCGCCCTTCTCGTGCGCGCCGTCCACACCGGGCTGGCAGAAGAACGACGCGAAGCCGTAATGGCTGCGCAGCGCCACGAATCGTGGATTGAGTTCCCGTTCTCGGCCCAGCAGTACCCGGATCACCGCGGCGGTCAGGTTGTCGTAGCGGATCATCCCGGTCGGCACCCCACCCAACGCGGCGAACGCCCTCACATGACCGTCCAGAAAGGACTCCTGCGCCTGGTTGCCGTAGGCGACGTGTACCGCCTTGCCCGAGTGCGACAGACGCAGCACGAACATCCACAACTTGGCCACCTCGCCACCCACCTCCGACTGGAACTCGCCGAAGTCGACCTCCGCCTCCTCGGCCGGGCTGTGAGTCTGCGGCACCGTCACCAGCCCGCGGCCCGAACCGACCTCCAGACGCAGCCGGGCGACCAACGCCCGCACGCTGGACTCCGCCACGTCCGCTCCCTCCTCGTCCAACAGGCGTTGCCACACCCGCCGCGCCGTGTGACGCTGCTTGCGCGGCGCCGACGCGTCGGCGACCAGCCAACCGCGGACCGTGTCCACATGCGGCCCCAACACCGGCGCGGACCGTGCCGGCGTCTTCCGCGGCGGGGGCACCGCGTCGGCCAACGCCTGACGCACCGCCCGCCGATGCACCCCGTACCGGCGAGCCAGGGCACGAACCGACAAGCCCTCCTCACGGGCCGCACGTCGGATATGTTCGAACTGCTCCACTCTCGATCTCTCCTTCAACAGGCCCTACGCCCTTCGTGATCGCCTTGGCAGACGTCACGCAACGTAGGGGATACAGGTCGAGAGTGGGGCCAAATCAGACCATCACTAGGCCCTCAAGTGGGGCCAGTTCAGAGTGTCACACCCACGCGGGTCTATGGAGGGGTGGGGGACGGCATAACGGACGACACGGCGGCCATTCAAGCCGCCCTCAACGCGGCAGGTTCGGACCTATCCGGCGATTGGCGGCAGGTGTCCCCCCGCGGATGCAGACAGGCGGCGCGTGCGGGGCCGACCATGTCGATGGTCTTGTCGATCCATCCCGCCGCGGTTCACTGAGGGTCTTCGTAGCCTGTTTCTCCGAGGAGGATCACGTGCCTGACGAGTCGCCTGCCGTCTTGGTTGCGGCCCAGCTGATGCTGTCCACGCCGGCTGAGCTGGGTGTGTCGTGTGAACAGGCCATCGAGGCCGCGCGCACGTTGGTTGACTGGGTCAAGTCCGGCAAGCTCGCGGGGGTGGATCTCCTGGACGCGTACGACGAGGCGACCGCGGCTCTGGACAATGCCGT
>DASVMV010000227.1:0-6447 GCA_036384155.1 Micromonosporaceae bacterium | reverse complement strand
CGGTGGTCGGATTGAAAATCAGCAGGGACTGCATGTCGTGCTCGCGGTCGTCGAACGTGACCGCCACGCCCTTGCGACCGGCACGGTCGGTCACCTCTCCTCGCCACAGGAATCCGGGTACGTCGGCGAGGATCCGCAGGATCTCCGCCCGGGCCCGACGCGGGACAGCGTACCGCCCGTAGACCGTGCCGACCTCCTTGCTTACCGCGCCGCCGCCGAATTCGACCTTGAGCATGCCGCTCAGCCCCGCCCGGTCTGAAGGCAGCGGCGCGATGTCCGGAAACGACGGTGGCAGGTTGTCGGTGTGCGGCCCGGAATTCGGGTCGAGCGCGGGGATGGGCGTGGCCCGCAGGACGCGCTGCCAGTAGTCCCGGGACTCCTGGTCCGGGTACTGCGGCTCGTGGAAAATCGTGACCTGCTTGGCACTCCCGTCGGCCGCCTCCCAGATCTTCCACTCCTCGGACAGTGACACGCTGTGACCGTCGGCGGATGTCAGACCGCCGTCGTCCCAGGACCTGAAGTGGTGATACGTGTAGCGGCCGGTGTGGTTCTCGTACGGCGCGTCCCCGATCCTGCTGGCCAGCGCACGGAGCTGAGGGCCGGCCGGCTGAGCGGTGGTGGGAAACTCGTACGAGATCGGCACGAGCACCGATCCGAGCGCGTCGGGCGGCGGTGTCGTCCTCGGTTCGTCCACAGTAGACGCTTTGGAGATCACCGCCGTGGCAGCCGCTGCCACGGCCACCGCGCCGGCCGTCAGGACGAGCCGCCGGGTCGGCCGGACGTTCCGGCGGGTCGGCCGGACGCTCCGGCGGGCGGCGACCGGCTCGGCTGTGGCTTCGGCGCGCGCGATGATGTCGTACGCCGAAAGCCTGGGCGGTGCGACGGCCGTGTTCCGGACCGGGTCGGCCGGCCCGAGCAGGGTCCGGACCTGCTGTTCTCCGAACATCACAGTTCCTTTCGGGTAGGAGCCAGCGCCGCGGGACGCGGCGCCGCGTGGTCGGCCCGGGTCGAGATGGCCGCGGAGAGTCGCCGTCGAGCCCGGTGCAGGCGCACGGCGGCCGCGGTACGGGTGCAGCCGAGAATCTGGGCGGCCTCGGAAACTGTCAGTTCCTCCCACCCGACAAGCCGGAGGATCTCCTGGTCGAGGTCGGGGAGGCCGTCCAGGGCGGCCCGGACGTCGGCGACCCCGACGGTCGCGTCTGCCGCCGGCGAATCCGGCCTGGAGTCGGTATCGGTGAACGGCAACATCTCCGGCGCGGCCCGCCGAGCCCGCCACTGGTTCGCCAGCAGGCGCCGGGCCACCCCGTACAGCCAGGGCAGGCTGCGGTGCGGCACCTCCGTGCGGCGACGCCACGCGACGACGAACACTTCCTGGGCGAGTTCGGCGGACGCGTCGGGATCGCCGAGCCGACGCCGGCCGTAGTTCACGACGTGCTCGTACTGGGCGGCGTAGGTTCTCGTGAACCAGGCCTCGTCACGCTTCTCCGGTGGATCCATCCGCACTCCCGACTGATCCGGCGACCTTCACCCTTGTTTGTGTCGCCACCGGGCGCGCGATTACCGGACCCGATGACGTTATCGCCCGTGACGCGAGCGGCACCCGCTCCGTTGCTTCCCGTAGGAACGCTGCAGCCGCGGCCCCACCCCTCTCCGCCCCGCGCCCACCGCGGAACCGCCTACGCCGCCGGCAGCCGGCCCTGACGGGAGCAGGAGACGAGCGTGACGAGTGAGAACGCGGCAGCGACCGACACCCTTACGATGCCGCCGGTGGGCGGCGGGCGGCGCGGCCGGCATCGGCCGTCCGCGCCGCCGGGACGACCCTGGGCCGCCCGTCCTCGCCTGCTCGGCGGACTCGCGGTAGGCGTGGCCGCGGTGGCCGCCGGCGTAGCCCTGCTGGTCCCGTCGGCCGCCCAGCTGGATCGGCCGCCGTCCGGATCGACCTGGCACGCCGCGACCGGCTCCCCGTCACCGACCCCGTCGGTCCCACGCGGTCGTACGGCCGTGGACGTCGAGTTCGCCGGCACCCTGTCCTGGGCGCTCCTCGATGGCTCGGGCCGCATCGCCGGTTCCCAGGACCTGGCCACACCCGTGCCGGCCGAGTCGATGGTCAAGGTGTGGATCGTCGCGGACTACCTGCGCCGGACGGCCGAGAACGGTACGAAGCCCTCGGCGACCCGGCTTTCCCAGGCCAGCCGCGCCATCCGTGACGGCGACACCGCCGCCGCCCGCTTGCTGAACGCGACGAGCGGCGGCGGCGAACAGATCAGTCGGATGATCGCGATCTGCCGGCTGACCGACTCCCGGGTGGACCCGACCTCCTGGACCCGCACCCGCATCTCGGCCCGCGACGCGGCCCAGCTGGGGCGCTGCATCGCCGACGGGCGTGCCGCCGGGCCGTCCTGGACGGCGTGGGTCCGGACCGAGATGACCAAGGTCCGAGGCGGCACCGCCAAGGGCGGATCCCCGCGCGGGATGCGCTGGGGGATCGTCGACGGCCTGCCCGAGCAGGTGACCGCCCAGGGTGTGGGCTTCGCGAACGGCTGGAGCAGTTCCAGCGGCCAGCTCCGGGTCAACTGCCTGGCGGTGGCCGACAGCTGGTCGCTGGCCGTGCTGACCCGGTACGCCGCTCAGCGGGGGCTGACCTACGGCGCCGAGGCCTGCGCGGAGGTGGCGACCCAGCTGATCCCCACCGCCGGGACGGCGATGTAGCGTCTTTCCGGCCCGGTCAGCGGCTGGCCCGGTTGACCGCACTCGTCACCGCGTGCACCGAGGCGGTGACGATGTTCGAGTCAACGCCCACGCCCCACACCGGCACCCCGCCGACCTCGCACTCGACGTACGCGGCGGCCTGCGCGTCACCGCCGGCCGACATGGCGTGCTCGTGGTAGTCCAGCACGCGTACCGGCACGTCGAGCGACCGCAGCGCGGTGACGTACGCGTCGATCGGCCCGTTGCCCACCCCGGTGATGGTGACCGCACGGTCGCCCGCGCGCACCTCCGCCTCGATTTCAACCTTGCCGCCGATCGTCGCGGTCGAGTACCCGACCAGCCGGAGCGCCGGGCGGTCCTGGTGGTCGACCAGGTACTCCCGCGCGAAGATCTCCCACATGCGCCCGCCGTCGACCTCGCCGCCCTCGGCATCGGTGACCCGCTGGATCTCCGCGGAGAACTCGATCTGGAGCGGACGCGGCAGCTCGTGCTGGTGTTCCACCTGCATGATGTACGCCACGCCGCCCTTGCCGGACTGCGAGTTCACGCGGATCACGGCCTCGTAGGTGCGGCCCAGGTCCTTGGGGTCGATCGGCAGGTACGGCACGGCCCAGGGGTACTGATCGACCGGCGTGCCGGCCGCCCGCGCGTCCGCCGCGAGCGCGGCGAACCCCTTCCGGATCGCGTCCTGGTGCGAGCCGGAGAAGGCGGTGTAGACCAGGTCACCGGCGTACGGGTGCCGCTCGGGCACCGGGAGCTGGTTGCAGTACTCCACGGTGCGACGGATTGCGTCGAGGTCGGCAAAGTCGATCTGCGGGTCGATGCCCTGCGAGAAGAGGTTGAGTCCCAGCGTGACGAGATCCACGTTCCCGGTGCGTTCGCCGTTGCCGAACAGGCACCCCTCGATCCGATCGGCGCCGGCCAGCAGCCCCAACTCGGCGGCGGCGACGCCGGTACCGCGGTCGTTGTGCGGATGCAGGCTGAGCACCAGGCTGTCCCGGCGCGGCAGGTGGCGGTGCATCCACTCGATCGAATCGGCGTAGACGTTGGGGGTGGCCATCTCCACGGTGGCCGGCAGGTTGACGATCAGCCGCCGGTCGGGCATCGGGTCGACGACCTCGATCACCGCCGCGCACACCTCGAGGGCGTAGTCGAGCTCGGTTCCGGTGTACGACTCCGGCGAGTACTCGAAGTGGATGTCGGTGTCCGGGGTGTGGATCTCGGCGTACTTCTGGCAGAGCCGGGCGCCCTGGGTGGCGATGTCGGTGATGCCGGCGCGGTCGAGTCCGAAGACGACCCGACGTTGCAGGGTGGAGGTGGAGTTGTAGAAGTGGACGATCGCACGCCGGGCGCCGCGGAGCGCCTCGAACGTCCGGTCGATCAGGTGCTCGCGGCACTGGGTGAGCACCTGGATGGTCACGTCATCGGGGATCAGGTGCTGGTCGATGAGCTGCCGGACGAAGTCGTAGTCGGCCCGGCTCGCCGAGGGGAAGCCGACCTCGATCTCCTTGTAGCCCATCCGGACGAGCAGCTGGAACATCCGCCGCTTGCGCTCGGGCGACATCGGGTCGATCAGGGCCTGGTTGCCGTCGCGCAGATCCACGGCGCACCAGCGCGGGGCGGCGAGAACGCGCCGGCCCGGCCAGCGCCGGTCGGGCAGGTCAATCGGAAACTGGCGGTGGTAGGGCTGGTAGCGCTCGTACGGGAGGCGGCTGGGACGTTGCCGCGCGATGGGATCGATGTGGCCGGCCACTGGAGACATGGTGGCGAAACTCCTGGAGTCATGGGTGCACGGTCGCCGCGGTGCGGGAGGTGAGCAGATCGGCCGCAGATGGGCCCAGATGCGACTGCGAGGCGGCGCGCGTCAACTCCGCGACGAGGTGCCGGCCTGATGGGCCTCGCCGCGGCAGCAAAGGAGAATCGCCTGCCACATGACCCTGTCACCGTACGTGCTCGATCCTTCGGCGCAAAGCGGAGTCCGGAGGATGGGACGCGGACAACAATCGGCTCACGCGGCGCCGGCCGGTTCGGCCGCCGGGATCGCCGGGGCCGGGACGTACGGATCGACCACCCCGCGGCGAGCGGCGCAAGCAGCCCAACGGCGGCGAAGAGTGCCGCATCGGCAGCCACCCCCAGCTGCTCAGCCGAGCTTCTATCCAGCGGTGGGCGTGGGCGTCGGCGGGGCGGCCATGCCCAACGGTGCGCCGGGCACGACCGGACCGGGCAGCGTCACCGTCGGCGGCGCAACGGCCGGGCCTCCGGCAAGCACCAGCGTGCCCAGGCCGAGCCGGGCGCCGGTCAATGTGCCGTCCGAGCCGAAGCAGTAGACGCCCGGCTCCAGCGGCGCGGTGAGCGACGCCGAGGTGGAGTCCACCGCAAAGCAGGCGCCCCTCACACCCGGCGGCGCCTTGGTCGCCGAGACGGAAAGGGGAGCCCGCCGGTCGGTGAGGACATCCAGCCAGTCGGTGAACGGCCGCTGCACGCGCGGGTCGGCCGCAGCCGGCAGCACGCCGTCGGGGTCGGCCACCCGTACGCAGGTCGGCCCGCCCACCGGCGGGGCGGCACCGTCCGGCGGACCCACCGGCGCGTCCGTCGGGGCATCTGTCGGACCCGACGGTGCGTCGATTCGCTGCGCCAGCCCGCACTGGAAGAGGCCGTCAGGGGTGCGCGCCACCGACACGTCGGCGGCACCGCCGAGGGCGCCGCCCGGGATGTCAACCCGCCAGCTGCCGTCGGCGGCCCGGGTCACCGTGACCGTGCGGGCTGGGCGGTCGGCGGTGGACAGCGTGTACGTTGCCGCGAAGTGGCGATCCTGCCCGGCGGCGGCGAGTGCGGCGAGTTGGTCCCAGGCCGAAGCCGCACCGGCGGGAAGATTCGCCTCCGCCGGCGGGGTCGGTTGCGCGACGGGGTCGGCGCTGCAGGCGGTGATCGCGACGGGCGCGGCGAGGGCGAGTACGCCCACGAAGCCGCGGCGGAAGAGGGGTGGGGCGGCATGGGTGCGCACCCGTCCATTCTCGGTATGTTTCCCGTTCGTCCCGGCGTGGGGCGGCTTCGGTGGTTCGGCGTGTCCCGCCGCTGGAGCCGCATGGCGGGAGCGGGCGTCACCGAGGTCGAGGGTCGCCGGTACCCTGAGTGGGTTGTGCGCGCCGCCGCCGGTGCCGGTCGGCGGCGTCGGCACGCTCGGCCACGCCGGAGGGGAGTGGATTGCCGTGGCACTGGTGGTGCAGAAGTACGGCGGCTCCTCGGTCGCCGACGCGGAGCGGATCAAGCGGGTGGCCGAGCGGATCGTGGCGGCCCGCAAGGCCGGCGACGACGTGGTCGTGGTCGTCTCCGCGATGGGCGACACCACTGACGAGTTGCTGGACCTGGCCAACCGGGTGAGCCCGCTGCCGCCAGGCCGGGAACTGGATATGTTGTTGACCGCCGGCGAGCGGATCTCCATGGCGTTGCTGGCCATGGCGATCCACAACCTCGGCTACGAGGCGCGGTCCTACACCGGTTCGCAGGCCGGCGTGCTGACCACCTCCGTGCATGGCAAGGCCAGGATCATCGACGTGACCCCGGGCCGGCTCACCGGCGCGCTCGACGAGGGCGCCGTGGTGATCGTGGCCGGCTTCCAGGGCGTGGCCCAGGACACCAAGGACATCACCACGCTCGGTCGGGGCGGCTCGGATACGACCGCAGTGGCTTTGGCGGCGGCGCTGCGGGCCGACGTCTGCGAGATCTACACCGACGTGG
>DASVMV010000226.1:0-7594 GCA_036384155.1 Micromonosporaceae bacterium | reverse complement strand
CGCCGGGTAGCCGCCGGCGGAGTGCGGCCAGGGTGCGGCCCCGGCCGGCTCCTCGGGCATCAGGAACCACATGATCGGGTACGCCAGCAGCGCGAAGCCGCCGGTCAGCAGGCCGGCGACCGCGAAGATGACCCGCACCAGGGTGGGGTCGACGTCGAAGTAGCGTCCGACACCGCTGGCGACTCCGGCGATCATGCGGTCGGTGGTGGGTCGGCGTAGCTGCTTGTAGGGGGCTTGGGTGGGAGGGACGTTCGTCATGTCTCCACCGTCCGCGCCGGCGCGCCGGACGACCTCCGTGACCGCCCGGATCCGTACCCTGATCGCCCCCTGAGGTAAATAGTGCTGTCAGGAATCCGACTCTGATCGGTCGCTGGCAAGGGTCCGCGGGGAGAATTCAGTCCCGTGACCGTCGCGCTCGAGCCTTTGCGCAGAATCGCGGCGTACGCCGCCTGCACCGACTCCGCCGGCCGGGTTCTGCTCGTCCGGGCATCACCGCGGTCCGGAACTCCGGGCGCGTGGTCGCTACCCGGTGGAGCGGTCGACCACGGTGAAGACCCGTTCCACACGGTCGTCCGGGAGAGCGCCGCCGAGACCGGCCTGTCGGTCTCGGTGGGCCGGCTGCGGGCCGTACTCGCGGACATGCGGGCGCTGCCGCACCGCGGCATCACCATCCACACCGACCGGTTGATCTATGACGTGTCGGTGCGGGGCGGCACCTTGTGCGACCGCATCGGCCGGCCGACCGACCTGGCCCGCTGGCTGTCCCTCGAGCAGGCGCAACGGCTGCCACTGCGGCCGTTCACGGCGGCCGCGCTCGGACTTCCGGCCGCCGCCGTCGACCTCCTCCCCGATGAGGTTCCCGACTTTCCGTCGTTCTACGCGGCACCGGGGCCGGACGGGTTGCACCGGGCGCAGCGCTTCGCGGCGTACGCGGTGGCCACCGATCCGCAGGGCCGGGTGCTGCTGACCCGGGTCGCCCCCGGCTATCCGGGCGCCGGGTGCTGGCACCTGCCCGGTGGCGGCACGGATTACGGCGAGCAGCCCGGGGCGGCGCTGATCCGGGAACTCTTCGAGGAGACCGGGCAACGCGGCCGGCTGCTGGAACTGCTCGGCGTGGCCAGCCATCGCGACGCGGCGTCGCTCGGACCGGAGGGCTATCCGATCGACTGGCACGGCGTACGCGCCTTCTACCGCGTTGCCGTCGACACACCGGTCCCGCCCACCGTGCGCGACGTCGGCGGTTCGACATCCGATGCCCGCTGGTTCACTAGGGGTGAGGTGGGCGCGCTGCCGGCACACCGGCTCACCGAGGTCACGGCGGAGGCGGTACGCGCCGCCCGGCTGCGCTGATCCCTGCCCTCGCACACGCCTGCCAGCTACATCTCAGGGTTGATCATGAGGCTAACCGGCGGGACACGCCGCGTCCGGCCCCGCTAACCTCATGATCGACGCGAGCGGCGGGGGGTACGGGGTGCAGCAGCGGCGGCGGATCGCGGCGTACGGGCTCTGCCGGGACGACGAGCGGGTACTGCTGACCCGTGGCTCGCCGCTGTGCGACTTTCCCGGGATTTGGCAGATCCCCGGCGGCGGGCTGGACCACGCCGAGCATCCGGCGCTCGGCGTGGTCCGGGAGTTCGCCGAGGAGACCGGGCTCGAGGTGACGGTGGCCGGCATCCGCGCGGTACTGGCCGACGTGATCCGGTTGGACGACATCGGGGTGGCGATGCACACCGATCGGGTGATCTACGACGTGACCGTGCGGTCCGGCGGGCTGCGACATGAGGTCGACGGCACGACCGACCTGGTGGCCTGGCTGACCCTGGACGAGGCGGCCGCGGTGCCCATGATGCCGTTCACCGCCGAACTTCTCGGGTTGCCCGTCGCGCCGCTCGCCGAGCCCCCGGCCCGGGCGGCGCCACGCGGTCCCCTCGCGCCGCTGCCGCCCGATCGCCGTCAGCGCTTCGGCGCCTACGGGGTGGTGACCGATCCGGCCGGGCGGGTGCTCCTCGCGCAGATCGCGCCGGGCTATCCGGGGGCCGGAAACTGGCACCTGCCCGGGGGCGGCACCGACCACGGCGAGCAGCCGGTGAGCGCGCTGCTCCGCGAGCTTGTGGAGGAGTCGGGACAGCTCGGCCGGGTGACCGGGTTACTCGACGTGAACAACCTGCACAACCCGGCCGCCGTGGGGCCGGAGGGGCGCCCGCTGGACTGGCACGGCGTACGGGTGATCTACCGCGTCGAGGTGACGGCGCCCACCGAGCCGGAGGTGACGGAACTGGCGGGGTCGACGGCGAAGGCGGCCTGGTTCGCTCCGGACAGCCTCTTCCGACTGCGGCTCAGCGACCTGGCGGCCCGCGCGCTGCGACTGGCCCTCCGGTAGCGGCCGCCGGCCGGTGCGCTCGAGTGGCGGACGTGGATGCGGACGGTAGAATGGTCTCTTGGCCTAGTCCACTCGATCGTCCTGGTTCGGGGCCACTTGAGCGGTTCGCCAGCTCGTGACAGAGTTGTCATGGTTCGGCGGGAAATGGATCGGCTGCAGTTATCGCCAAGCGGGTTGCGATGTGCGATGGTGTAGGCCGCCGCAGAGGTTGCCGGTCAGCAGGGCCGGCACGAGAGTGCCGGCTTCCGCCGAGGGCGGGCTGATCGAGCCGGCGATGGAGGGATACGTGCCGAGAACCCCTTGGCGCCGGCGCCGTACAACGGACAGTCCGCGCCCGGCCGGGCGTCGCTGGGCAGGGCGACTGCGCCACAGCGGCAGCGTGGCCCGGCAGGTGCTGCTAGTCCGGGTCGGCCGCCGCCACGACGAGATCGGCTACGACGACCCGGGTTACGTGGCCACCGTCGGGCTGAACCGCCGCTACGCCGGCCCGAGCCGACAGCGATATGCCGTGGACCGGCAGACCGCCGCCGAGATCGAGGCGCTGACGCCGGTGAGCCCGGCCGTAGGCCCCACCGGCGACATCGCCGACTCCACCGCCGGCATGGCCATCCCGCTGCTGCCCGGCGAACGCACCCGGGCCCGGCAGGTGAAATTCGCCCTGGTCAGTGCGTGCACCGTGGCCAGCCTCATGCTCGGCATGCTGGCGATCTTCCTGGCCATGCAGGGCGAGGTGCGGATCGCCGCCGCCTGCCTCATCGCGTGCGTGGTCTTCGACGGGCTGGACGGCGCACTCGCCCGCAGGCTTGGCGTCGCGAGCCCATTCGGCGCCCAGATGGACTCGCTCGCCGACATGTGCTCGTTCGGACTCGCGGCGCCGGTGGTGGTCTACGCCTCGCTCGCCGGCGACGTGCCGACCGCAATGGCCGCCGTGGCCTGCGCGCTCGTGGCGGCCTGCGCCGCCATCCGGCTGGCCCGCTTCAACGTCTCGCCGAAGGACGGCCGGTTCTTCTGCGGGGTACCCACCACGATGTCCGCGGCCGTGCTGGCCGTGGCCGTGCTGATCGGCCTGCCCGTGCCGGGCGCTGCTCTGCTCGCCGGGTTGGGGCTGCTCGCGTTCGCGATGGTGTCCAGCTTCCCGTACGCCAAGCTGGCCCGACTGGTGAAGTTGCCGCCGTGGATTCTGCTGATGCCGGTCGTGGGCGCACTGATCGACCTTCGGCTCACCTTCGTGCTGATCGTGGTGGTTTACCTCGTCAGCGGCCCCCTGCTCTGGCTGCGGCAACGCCGCACCGTCTGACCGTTCGTCGACCGGCGCCCCGCGGAGGTACTCCCCGGGGCGCCGGCGGTTTGCCGGACCCGGTAGGTCAGCGCCAGCGGGCAATCACCGATGAGCCGCCGATGACCTTGTCACCCGGCCCGACCAGCGGATCGGCGGCGTCGGCCGGCAGGTAGACGTCGGTGCGCGACCCGAAGCGGATGAGCCCGATGCGCTCACCCTTGGCCACGAGCGCTCCGAGCGGCGCCCGCTGGACGATGCGGCGGGCGATGAGGCCGGTGCGCTGGGCGACGACCACGACGCCCCGGGGCGTGTCGAGGACGGTGTACGCGGCCACGTTGTGCTCGGCCAGCGGCGTCATGGCGGCGGCGAACCCGCCGTCGGCCACGAAATAGTCGACCACCTTTCCGGCGACGGGCGAGCGGTTGACGTGCACATCGAGCACCGACAGGAAGACCGCGATGCGGAGGAACTCGCCGTCCCCGAAGCGCTCGTCGCGGAGGCGTTCGACGGACAGCACGCGCCCGTCGCTCGCCGCCACGACCGCGGACTCGTCCTCGGGTACGTCGCGCTCGGGATCGCGGAAGAACGCCGCGAGCGGCGCCGCGGCCACGGCGGGCAGCAGCCAGAGCCGGGACTTGCGCCGGGTAACCCTGGTCACGGCGGCCAGTCCCAGCGCGAGCGTCGCGGCGGCGACGCCGCTGGAATCGATGTGCATCCTCCGGGTAAGCGGAACACTCGACGGGCGGTGCGCCGGCGCCAGCCTGGCAGCCAGAGCCGCGTCGGCCGCCGTGAAGCGCAGCCGGTAGATGCGCACCGGCGGCCGGTTCCGCAGCACGAGGTCTGCGGCCACCCCGAAGAGTGCGCCCTGCCGGTCGAGTTCGGCGGCGGCGCCCGTGGTGGCACCCGGTGTCGCGGGAACGGCCACCGTCAGGACACCCCCGTCCGTCAGGTACTTGGCCAGCCCTTCGAGCCGCGACCGCGCCTCGTCCGCGCTGCCGGTCAGCGGCTCGGCGAGCACCACGATGTCGACCGGATCGGCCTCGGCGAGGGACTCGAGGACGCGGACCCGCTCGGACACCCACTTACCCTGCGCGGTGATGTGCTCGCGCAGCTCGCTCCCGGAGGTGGGGCCGGCGGGCACCACCGTGAGCCCGTCGCCGGGCAGAAGTCCGTCGATCGCCGCGGCCAGGACGGGGGAGTCGGGCCGGCCGCCCACGAGCAGCGCGGTCTTCGGGCCGTGGTGGCGCGCCAGCTCATTGGTGAGCGTACGGGCGGCACGCTCGGCGAGGTGGACGCCGCGACCGGTGGAGCCGGGCACGGCGGGGGACTGGGTCATGGGGTAGCGGCTCCTCGCTGGCGCGGGACGAACTTCTCGGGCTCGAGCGCTCCGCCACGCGTCCGGTGCAAGCTGGCCGGCGCAGGGAGCGGCTCCACCGGCCAGCATAGGCGTCCCCCGTGCGCCGGCGCATCGCTCGGTATCGCTCGTACGCCGGCGCGGCCGGCGGGCCAGCGGGAGCCGACCGCCGGTCCGGACGGACATCTCCGGCCCGGCTCGGCGGTGCCCGCAGGCTACGCCGGCGGATCGGCCGCCCGGTCGCGGGCGGCCGGACCGGTCGGGGACAGATGCGGCGGGACCGGGGTTGGCGCGGCCATGTCCGTGGCGTCGTCCGCCGCCGGTTCCGCCGCGTGGCCCGCGGCCGGGTCCGCCGGTGGAGCGGTAGCCGGAGCGGCCGAGGCGCGTCCCGCGCGGAGGGCGCCGAGCAGACCCAGGACGCCGACGACGATGAGCAGACCGGCGACGAACCATCCCGCGTCGGGCACGGTGAGGTCCAGCAGCTTGGCCACGAGCCACCAGGCGGCGATCATCAGGAAGATGAGCGCAAAGGTCAGGGACACCGGATCGGTGCGATGTGCTTTCACCGCCGTACCTCCAATTCTCCCGCGTTGACGTGCAGGTAGAGGCGCAGCGTGCCGCCACCTCGCCCGTCCGGGCCGAGGTCGGTCACCTCGCGGGCACTTCCCTGCACGCCGCTCCATCGCTGCCCGAAGACCGTGGCGTCGCCGGCGTTCACGTCGGTGAACGCCGTCACGTCGACTTTCTCGGGCACGATCACGACGAGCCGCCCGAAGTTGACCTGCACGGTCACCGGCGGCGCGCTGGTGGTGAAGTCCACCGCGGTCAGGTCCAGAGTCGCGTCGCCGAAGCTGTTCTCGTACCCGCTGGCGAGCTCGCCGACGCTGGCCGGCTGCCAGAGCACCGGACCGCGGCCCTGCAGCCGTTCGACATGGGACGACTCGGCCAGGGTCGAGATGCCCAGGGCGAGGGCCGATGCCAGACCGATGGCGATGAGCCAGCGGGCCCGGCCGAACCACGCGCCCACCAGTAGCCCTAGTGCGGTGGTTACCAGGACCCCGGCGAAGTAGGCGGACGGGCCGATGGGCACCGCGCCGGCGAGGTCGAGGACGGCTACCAGACCGATGACCACGAAGATCATCGAGAACGTCGCCGCGCCCAGCGGCGAGCGCTCGCGCGGCGGCTTGGGTGGCTTCGGCGCCGGCGCGGCCCGGCCCGGCGGGGGATATGCCGCACCCGGGGCGTACGGCCCATGCGGTGCGAACGGCGGACGGTATCCGCCGGCCGGCGGGCCCGGCACGGGGTAGGCGCCCGGTCCGCTGACCGGTGGCGGAGGCGTTGGGTAGCCCGCGGTGTGCGCCGCGGGAACCGGATGCGGGCCCAACTGCCCGGCCGGGAAGAGCGGATGAGCCGGTCCGGCCGGGCCATGTCCGGCGGGCTCAAGCGGCGGCTGCGCCGCAGAACCGGGCGCGGCGCCCGGCGCTGCCGGCGGAAACGTTGGCGCGGGCGCCGTGGTGTAGGGCTCCGCCCCTGGGATATCGACGCCGGTGACCCGGGTGGTGGTGACGCCCGGTGCGGGGATGTCTGCGGTGGGGAACCCGGTTGTCGGCTCGGGGCCGGCGGCGGGCACCGGACCGGGGGGCGGCCCTGGCCGTTGCCGCGCCGCCTCGCGGTTGAGCAACAGAGCGCCGCCGATGAGGATCGCCGTGCCGAGCAGCACCGAACGGAACCCGTCCGTAACGATGAAGGCGAACATCACCGCGACCAGGACACCGAGCAGGATCACCGTGACCGGGGACGTGCTGGACCGTCCTCGGCCCAGCATCGACTCGATCGGCGAGGCGCTGTCGCCCTCCGCCGGGATGAGCAGCCACGCGGCCACGTAGACCAGGATGCCGATGCCGCCGAAGAAGCCGAGCACGGCGAGCAGCACCCGCCAGAGCACCGGATCCGTGTTCGTGGCCCGCCCGATCGCGGCACACACGCCGGCCAGGTAGCGGCCCTCGCGGGGCCGGACGAGGCCGTACCGTCGGGCGAACGCTGTGCCGCCCGGTTGGCCGTATCCAGCGCCTGGTGGCGGGGGACCAGGCGGCGGCGGGGTTGCGCCTGGTGGGGGACCAGGCGGTGGCGGGGATCCCGGCGGCGGGGTGACGCCCGGCGGCGGTCCGCCTGCAACGGGCCCGGCCGGCGCGTCCGGATCGGCCGCCGGGGCGTCGGGAACAGCCACCGGGGGGTTCCCGTCGGCTGGCGACGTGCCGATCTCGGCGGTGGCCCCGTCCGCGACGGGCGGTGGGGCGCCGTCCGCGGCGCGGCGCGGCTCGGCGGCTTCATCGGTCATGTTCCGATACTCGCGCCCGCCCTGCCCGAGCGACCTCCGGACGGGACCCTGACGCCACCCTGAGATCTGTCGGTCCAATGTCCGGGTGCTCCCCGTGGTCAATCCGGTCGTCACCGTGTGACGATCGAAGCCGCCGGGTGGCCGTCGGAGCCCCCGAGCCATCCGGCCCCAAGCCATCCCGGCGCCCATCGATCCAGTCCCCGACCTTCCGTCCGCGATCCGAGCGGCGCCCCCCGGGGCGCC
>DASVMV010000225.1:0-14138 GCA_036384155.1 Micromonosporaceae bacterium | reverse complement strand
CTGCGCCGGCGGGCGGACGCGGTGCTCAGGACCGCGATGTCCGAAGCGGCCGGGGCCGCGCCGGACATCCCGATCACCGGCGAGGTGCTCGACGGGACGCCAGCTGCCGTCCTGCTGCGGGAGTCCCGGACCGCCGCCCTCATCGTGGTCGGCCACCGCGGCCTACGTGCGCTGTCCGGCCTGCTCGTCGGCTCGGTCGCGGTGCAGGTGTCCGCGCAGGCGCGTTGCCCCGTCCTCGTCACGCTCGGCGATCGGCCACGGGAGACCGGCGCGGTGGTGGTCGGCGTTGCCGGGACGGCGCGGTCCGATCCGGCCGTGGGCTTCGCGTTCGCGGAGGCGGCGCTGCGCGGCGCCGAACTGGTCGCGCTGCATGCCGGGAACCGCCTGCCCGCGGCGCCCGTCGCCACGTGGCGGGAGCGCTTTCCCCAGGTGGCGGTGACGCCTCGACTCGCGCCCGGCCGGCCCGCTCCCGCCCTGATCGACGAATCGGCCCGGGCTCAGCTCGTGGTCACCGGGTCCGTGGGCCGGGGCGGCTTCACCGGCCTGGTTCGCGGCTCGGTCAGCCATGCGGTACTGCGCGACAGCCGCTGCCCGCTGGCCATCGTGCGCCGGGACGGGCCGGCCGCCTGAGCGGCGGCCGGCTGAGGCCGCCGCTGAGGGGCGGCGGCCGGTAGTCGCCGGACCCGCCTCGCCGTACCATCGCGTCGTGGTCTCCGAACGGCGCACCGGCAACGACGACCCGCAGCGGGAGAAGCCCTCGCTCGGGCTCACGCCGCTGTCCCGGGTCCGGCTCGACGAACTGCTGTACGAAATGCTCGACCGGGTGGGCGAGGTGGTGGCCAGCCGGGAACGGCTGCGCGCGCTGCTCGACGCGGTGGTCGGCATCGGCACCGACCTCGACCTGCGCAGCACCCTGGACCGCATCGTGCGGTCGGCCTGCGAACTGGTCGGCGCCCGGTACGGCGCGCTCGGCGTGATCGGGCCCGACCGCATGCTGCACGACTTCATCGTTCACGGCATCGGCCCCGAACTGCACGCGCAGATCGGCGACCTGCCGCACGGTCGCGGCGTGCTCGGCCTGCTCATCAACGACCCGCGTCCGCTGCGGATGCCGGACATCACGCAACACCCGAAGTCGTACGGCTTTCCGCCGCACCATCCCCCGATGCACAGTTTCCTCGGCGTGCCGGTCCGCATCCGGGACCAGATCTTCGGCAACCTCTACCTGGCCGAGAAACAGGGCGCGAAGGAGTTCACCGAGGACGACGAGGAGATCGTGGTGGCGCTGGCGGCCGCCGCAGGAGTCGCGATCGAGAACGCCCGGCTCTTCGCCGAGGCGCGCCGCCGCGGGCAGTGGCTGGCGGCCACGGCGGAGATCACCGGCGTCCTGCTTGGCGAGGTGCGGCGGACCGACGCCCTCGCCCTGGTCGCCCGCCGGGCGCGCGAGCTTGCCGGCGCCGAACAGGTGCTCGTCCTGCTGTACGACGAAGACGCGGATACATTCACGGTAGAGATCGCCGACGGGGCATCCGCGCCGCCCCCCGGGCTGGTCGGGGCCGTGCTCACGGCCACTGACACCAGCTTCGGCGAGGCGGTCCGCGACCGCCGGCCCGCCGTCGTGGACGATCTCGCCGAGGCGGCCCCGTGGACCGCTCAAGTCACCCGGGGGCCGGCGGTGATCTCCCCGCTGGCCACCGCGGAAACCATGCACGGCGTGCTGGTCGTCGCCCACCGGCCCGGGCAGGACGCACACAGTGCCGAGGAACGGCCGCTGCTGGCCAGCTTCGCCGGACAGGCCGCGCTGGCCATGGAACGGGCCCGGGCGCAGGAGGAGCGGGAACTGCTCGCGGTTCTCGAAGACCGCGAGCGGATCGCCCGTGACCTGCACGACGTGGTGATCCAGCGGCTGTTCGCCACCGGCCTGCAGTTGCAGAGTGCGGCCCCGCTGGCCGTCCGGCCGGAGGTCGCCAAACGGGTCAATGCGGCCGTCGACGATCTCGACTCGACCATCCGCGACATCCGCCGGGCCATCTTCGAACTGCGGACGCCGATGTCGGCCGCGCTGCGTACCGAGATCCGCGACACGGTTGATGCGGCCGCGGCGTCGCTCGGCTTCCGGCCCACGCTGGAGTTGACCGGGCCGGTCGACAGCGCGGTGCCCGATGCCGTACGCCCCGACCTGCTGGCGGTGCTGCGGGAGGCGCTGTCGAACGCGGTACGGCACGCCGAGGCCAACGCCGTAACGGTCGGCGTACGGGTCGACGGCCGGCGGCTCACCCTGACCGTCGCCGACGACGGCGTGGGCACCGACCCGGGCCGGGCCCGGAGCGGCCTGGTCAACATGGGCGAGCGGGCCAAGGCCCACGGCGGGGAGTTCACGGTGCAGCCGGGCCAACCGCGGGGCACGGTGATCTGCTGGAGCGTGCCCCTTCGCGACTGAGCCGGACGGTGACCCGACGGTCAGTGCCGCTGACCCAGCAGCCGGGTGGCCAGCACCGCGGCCTGCGTGCGCCGCTCCAGGCCCAGCTTGGCCAGCAGGCTGGACACGTAGTTCTTCACCGTCTTCTCGGCCAGGAACATCTTGCCGGCGATCTCCCGGTTGGTGAGCCCTTCGGCCACGTACTCCAGGATCCGGCGTTCCTGCTCGGTCAGCGACCGGAGCTCCTGCGGCTGCTCCACGCCGCTGCGGATCCGCTCCAGCACCCGCTGGGTGATGGCGGGATCCAGCAGCGACTGGCCGGCCGCCACCCGGCGTACGGCGTCGACGAGATCGGTGCCCCGGATCTGCTTGAGCACATAGCCGCTGGCCCCGGCCATGATCGCGGCGAAGAGCGCCTCGTCGTCCTCGTACGAGGTCAGGATGAGGCCCTTGATGGACGAGTCGACGGCCCGGATGTCGCGGCAGACGTCGATGCCGTTGCCGTCGGGCAACCGGGCATCCAGGATGGCGACATCAGGGCGTAGCGCCGGGATCCGACGGGTCGCCTCCTGAGCGGACGCGGACTCGCCGACCACCTCGATGTCGCCGCTGGTCTGGAGCAAATCGGCAAGGCCACGGCGGACGACCTCGTGGTCGTCGAGCAGGAAGACGCGGATCATCCCTCGTTTCTACCCGAAGCGGCGGGAAAGCGCGCAGGGCCGAAAGTCCCGCCGCACTCCGGCCGGCCGGCGAGGCGGCAGGGGCCGGCAGGCACCTGCATCCCGACGGTACCGGGGGCGAGAGTGGGAGCCACGAGAAGCGTGGTCTGTCGACCGGAAGGAGCTGGGGATGACCAGCAGCACGGGGCCCGTCCCGCCCGGGATGGCAACCGTCTTCGAGGAGGCGGCGCGGCAGGCGCTGCACGCCCCCTCCATCCTCAACTCCCAGCCCTGGCGCTGGCGGGTCGGACCGGACCGCCTCGAGCTATTCGCCGACCGCGGCCGGCAGCTGGCGGTGATCGACCCGGTCGGCCGCCTGCTCGTCATCAGCTGCGGCGCCGCGCTGCACCACGCCCGCGTCGCGCTCGCCGCGGCCGGATACCAGGCGGAGGTGAGTCGGCTGCCGGATCCGGCCGAGTCGGACCTGCTGGCCGTGCTCCGGATCGCCGGCCGATGCCAGCCGGACGAGGCAGCGGTCCGGTTCCGCGACGCGATCCCCCGCCGGCGCACCGACCGCCGCGCCTACGGCGATTCCCCGGTGCCGGACGCCGCCGTACAGCGGCTGCGGGAGATCGTCGCGACCCACGGCGCATATCTGCACGTGGTGCGGCCGGACCAGATGCCGATGCTCGCGGTGGCCACCGGGGAGGCCGGGGCCGCGGAGCGCGCCGACCCGGCGTACCGGGATGAGCTGGCCCGGTGGACGAACCGCCCGGACGCGGCCGACGACGGGGTCCCGGTGGGCACCGCGGTGCGGCAGGAGCCGCGCCGGGTGCCGATCCGGGACTACGCGCCGGGCGGGCAACCGGGCCTCGAGGTGGGCGACGGCACCGACCGGGGCGCCACGTACGTGGTCCTTTTCGGGCGGTCCGATGGGCCAGCCGACTGGCTGCGGGCCGGCGAAGCGCTCTCGGCGCTGCTGCTCACCGCGGTCGACGAAGGCCTGTCGGCGGCGCCGCTGAGCGACCCGGTCGAGGTGAACTGGCCGCGCCGGCTCACCCGCGGGCTGCTGTCCGAGCCGGGCGAGCCGTTCCTGGTGGTGCGGGTCGGCGTGGGTCCGGATCCGGCGGATCTGCCGCCGGCGCCGAGACGGGATCCGCGTGAGGTCATCGAGGTCTCGGAATAGGGGGTACACCGATGCGATCGACGATCGTGGTCGGTCTGGGCGGCGCCGGCGGGTGGCATGCGCTCGCCTGGGCGGCCGACGAGGCCCTCGCTACGGGCGGGCGGCTCGTGCTCTGCCACGCCTGCCCGCCGGAGTCACCGTTGGCCGCGAGCGGGCCGAGCGCGCCCATGGGCCGGCTGGAGCTGGCCGATCCGCAGCTGGCCCGGGCGGTGGCCAGCACCCGCGCCCGGCTGGGTGGCGACCGGGTTGCCCTGCGCGTACTCCCGGGCCGCCCCGCGGCGGTGCTGGTTGAGGCTGCGGCCGATGCCGACCTGGTGGTCGTGGGGTGGCCGAGCCGGTCCGGACCCCACGGCCTACGCAGTACCGCCCACCATGTGGCCGCACACGCGCCGTGCTCGGTCGTGGTGGCACGTCCCGTCGACGGCCGCGGTCCGCTGGCCGGCCACGTCGTGATCGGGGTGGACGACTCCGATGCCGGCCGCGCCGCGCTCGAGTTCGGGTTCGCCCACGCCGACCTTCGCCGCCGGCCGGTCGCGGCCGTGCGGGTGGCCGCGCACGGTGACCAGGACTACTGGTACGACGAGACGACCCTGTCGACGCACTTCACCACCGAACCCGCCGATCTCGACCTTCTCGCCGCGGAGGTGGAACCGTGGATGCGGAAGTATCCAGAGGTGCCGGTCAAGCGAGCGGTCTTCACCGGGCAGCCGGTGGCCGGCCTGACGCGGGCCGCCAGCGGCGCCGCGTTGCTCGTGGTCGGCGACCACGGTCGCGGCCGGGTGGCCCGGGCGCTGCTCGGCACGGTCAGCGACGGCGCGCTCGAGACGGCGCGCGGACCGGTGGCGGTCGTGCACGGCTTCGAGCGTCGGAACGGAGGCCCGAGATGACAACAACGCAGTCCTTCACGGACATCGACCTGCGCACCGCCGTGGCCGCCGCGGTGCGGGCACCGTCGTTGCACAACAGTCAACCGTGGCGGTTCCGGCTGCGCGCCGGCGGCATCGAAGTCCGGATCGACCCGAGTCGCCGGCTGCCCGCCTCGGACCCGGACGGCTGGGCGGCCCGCATCGCCTGCGGAGCAGCGGTGTTCAACCTGCGGCTCGCGCTGGCGGTGGCCGGTACTCCCGCGCAGGTGCGGCTACGTCCGTACCCGACGGAGCCGGACCTGCTGGCGCGACTCGTTCCGGCCCAGCCGCGGCCCGCGACGCCCACCGAGCAGCAGCTGTACGACGCCATCCCGCGCCGGCACAGCAACCGGGCACCGTTCTTTCCCAACCCGGTCCCGACCGACGGCCGTTGGGCGATGGTTGAGGCGGCGCGCGCCGAGAACGCCTGGCTGGAGCTGGTGATCGGCGCCGGTCCGGTGGCCGCCGTCGCCGAGATCGTGCAGGAGGCCAACCGGGCCCTGCAGCGCAGCCCGGACTACCGGGCCGAACTGGCCCGCTGGATCCGCCGGGAACCAGCACCCGACGGCGTACCGTCGAGCGCCGCCGGTCCGGTCGGTGAACCGCACGACCTCCTGCCGCAGCGCCCGTTCGGCGACCGCAGCCGGGCGCCCGGACGCGACTTCGAGGCCGAGCCGCTGGTCGCCGTCCTGGGCTCCGCTGGCAACACCGTCAGCGACCAGGTGACGGCCGGGCAGGCGCTGCAGCGGGTGCTGCTCACCGCCACCGACAAGGGACTCGCGGCCTCGATGTACTCCCAGCCGATCGAGGTGCCCAGCGCCCGTGAGCAACTGCGGCTCGCGCTCGGCCGTTTCGGGGCGCCGCAGATGGTCATACGGATCGGGTACGGTCAGCCGGGCTGGCCGACACCTCGCCGGGACATCGACGAGGTGGTCGACGACGAGGTGGAGGAAGCGTGACCGATCCGGTGGTCGTGGGAGTCGACGGATCACCGCCGAGTGAAATGGCCGCCCAGTACGCGGCCGACGCGGCCGTGCGCCGGTCCGCGCCGCTGATGCTGGTACATGGATACCTGCATCCGTTCCGGTATGGGGTGCCGTTCGACCCGTACGCGGTCCGCCTGCCCCCGCCGAGCGACGAAGCCGTGCAGATGCTCGACGAGTTGGCTGCCGAGCTGCGCACCACCCATCCCGACCTCACCGTGGCGACCCGCCAGGCGCCGGGCGGCCCCGCCGCCGCGCTCATCGATGCGTCGCAGCATGCCCAGCTGCTGGTGGTGGGCAGCCGCGGGCACGGGGGGTTCTCCGGTCTGCTGCTCGGCTCGGTCAGCGCGCAGGTGACCGCGCATGCCCACTGCCCGGTGCTGGTGGTGCGCCCACCGGAGCCGCCCGGTTCGGCGGCGAAACCGGACGCCGGACCGGTCGTCGTGGGTGTGGACGGTTCGGCCGCCAGTGCGCTCGCGGCCGCGTTCGCCGCCGACGAGGCGGTCCGGCGCGACACGAAGCTGATCGCGATACACATCTGGTCGCTGGACGCGTCGACCCCACCGAGGTCCACCTACGAGGAGACCGAGGCAACCGCCGGCGCGGCGGCCGAGGCGCTGCTCGCCGGCGCCGCGGCCGAGGCCCAGCGGAACCATCCGGAGCTCAACATCGAGCGGCAACTGGTCCACGCCCTCGACCCCACCCAGCGACTGCTCGACGCGAGCCGGAACGCCGGGCTCCTGGTCGTCGGCTCCCGCGGACGAGGCGGGTTCTCCGGTCTGCTGCTCGGCTCGACCAGCCAGGCGCTGGCGCACCACGCGCACTGCCCGGTCGTGATCGCCCATCCGCACGGCCACCGCGGCTGATCTGCAGGTCTGGTCAAAGGTCCGGGAATGAACAGGACCTATGACCCGTCCACTCACCTCCTGCCGGCCCTGAATCCGAGCGGCCCCGCGAGGGTGCAATGAGGTTAGCCACCGAAGGTGGCGATCCAGGCCGAGAAAGGACGTGGACACCATGACCGCGATGGCCACGCGGACCCCAACATCGTCGACCGCCCCAGCGGTCGCACACCAGCCCGAGATCACCCGGCAGAAGGCGGCGGCCCGCTACGTCTGGGCCGGCATCCGTCTGGCACTGGGCTGGACCTTCCTGTGGGCCTTCCTGGACAAGGCGTTCGGCCTCGGCCACGAGACCGAGTCCAAGGCGGCCTGGATCAACGGCGGGCACCCGACCCAGGGCTTCCTGAAGTTCGCCGCGACCGGTCCGTTCAAGGGCTTCTACAACGACATGGCCGGCGCTGCCTGGGCTGACTGGCTCTTCATGATCGGCCTGGCCGGCCTCAGCATCGCGCTGCTGCTGGGCATCGGCATGCGGATCGCCGCGGTCGCCGGCGGCCTGCTCCTCGTGCTGATGTGGACGGCCGTGCTTCCTCCGGAGAACAACCTGTTCATGGACGACCACCTCATCTACGCGGCTGTGCTGGCCGGGCTGGCGCTGGTCGGCGCGGGCAACACCCTGGGCTTCGGCAAGACCTGGGCGCAACTGCCGATCGTGCAGCGTCTGCCCTGGCTGAAGTAGCCCTGCGGGCGACCGGCGGGCCGGGCATTTTGCCCGGCCCGTCGGCGTGTCCGCCGACCGCCGCTGTTGGCGACCGGTCGGGCAGCAGGACCGGGTACGGTCGCTGGGCATGGAGCTGTCCCGGGCGGTGGGCCGCCTGCTGGGCGTACGCGCGATCGATGTGCCAAGCCGGCCCGGAGCCGCGCGGGTGGCCGCCGGCACGTCGGCGGTCGTGGTAGGCGGTGGCATCGCCGGGATGTCGGCCGCCGTCGTGCTCGCCGAACGCCGCGTCGCGGTCACCGTGCTGGAGGCCGAGGCCCGGCTCGGCGGACGGCTCTCGGCACAGCCGGTCACCCTGCCCGACGGCTCCCGACACGCGGTCGACCACGGCTTCCACGCCTTCTTCCGCCAGTACTACAACTGGCGGGCGATCCTGCGCCGCATCGATCAGCGGCTCGCGATGCTGCGCCCGATCCCGGGCTATCCGGTCATCTCCGCCGACTGGCCGGAGGAGGAGTTCGGCCGGCTGCCCCCGGCTCCCCCGCTCAACCTGCTCGCCCTGGTAGCGCGCAGCCCGAGCCTGCGGCTGCGGCACCTGCGGGAAATGGACGGTGCCGCGGCGCTGGCCCTGCTCGCGTACGACCCTGACGCGACGTACCGGGAGCTGGACGAGGTGAGCGCCACCGACCTGCTCGACTCGCTGCGGCTGCCGGACCGGGCGCGGGCGATGCTCTTCGAGGTCTTCGCGCACTCGTTCTTCAACCACGAGCGGGACATGTCCGCGGCCGAACTGGTGGCCAGCTTCCACTTCTACTTCCTGGGTAATCCGGAAGGACTCGGCTTCGACGCTCCGTTCCGGGATTACGACACCGCGATCTGGCGCCCGCTGGCCGGGTATGTACGTCAGCACGGCGGCCGGGTGCAGACCGAAGCCCGGGTCACCACCGTGAAACAGACCGTCGGTGGCTGGGCGGTCGGCACCGCGGAGGGGCCCGAGTACGCGGCGCCGTACCTGGTGCTCGCCGTCGACCCGCCGGCCCTGCGGGACCTGGTCTCGGCTGCGCCGGACCTCGCCGCCGTCGGGCCCGACCTGGCGTCGCGGGCCGGTGCGCTGCCGGCCGGTCCGCCGTACGCCGTGGCCCGGTTCTGGTTCGACCGCGATGTGGCCGCCGGCCGGCCGATCTTCAGCGGCGTGAGTCGACAGCCCACTCTGGACTCGGTGACGCTCTATCACCGGCTGGAAACCGGCGCCCGGGACTGGGCCCGGCGCACCGGCGGCGCAGTGGTCGAACTGCACGCGTACGCCTGTCCCGATAGCATGCCCGCACCGGAGGTGGCGGAGCGGATGCGCCGGGAGCTGGCGGCGTTGTGGCCGGAGACGCCGAACACGCCGGTGCACCTGCATGCCCGGGTACAGGCGCAGGCGCCCTCGTTCGACCGCGGCCGGGCCGGGCGGCGGCCAGGGGTGGTGACCGACGCCGACGGGGTGTACCTCGCCGGCGACGGGATCGCAACCGAGCTGCCGTCTGCGTTGATGGAGCGCGCGGCCGTCACCGGAATCCTCGCCGCGAATGCCATTCTCGCCCGTGCGGGCGCGACCACCGAGCCGCTGCGCTCAGTGCCGCCGCGGGGCATGCTGGCCGGCCGTGGCCGCCGGCCGGCGTCCGCCGACCTGGCCGGCGAAGCTCCGTCGTCCTGACTCAGGCGGGCACCCGGCTCTCCGCCGAGGCGAGCGAGAAGAAGTCCTCCTCCTCCTGCGCGAAGTGCAGCCGCAGCACCGCGTCCAGCCCGTACAGCGTGGACAGCAGGTCGGGCACCTGGTCGTCGCCGAGCCGCTCGCCGTCGGCCTGGCCCAGGTGGCCGCCGATCCGGTCCACCAGCCGGTGGATCTCGATGTGCATCCGGCTCATCGGGCCGGTGGCCTCCGGGCTGCCCAGTGGGGCGGCCAGCGACGGGTAGAGCCGCTGCTCCTCGGCCTCCTCGTGCGGCAGGATCTGGTCGGCCAACTGCCGGTGCACGGAGCGCAGTGCGTCCACGCAATCCGGTCCGCGCCCGCCGGCGGCGATCCGGTCGGCGGTCGTACGCAGCTCCGAGAAGACCATCCGCAGCTGCTCATGCTCCCCGGAGAACTGCTCCATGAGCGCTTCCGTCGCGGCCGGTAGGCGACGGCGACGGACCCCGCCGCGCAGGGCGCGCAGCGCGTTGGCGATCACCAGGATGTCGATTCCCTCCTGGAGGAGGGCGCCGGCCACGGGTGGCAGCGCGCCCACGGCGGCGAACCCCATGGCGGCGACCGACAGCCCCATCCCCACCGCCGCGCTCTGCACCGCGATCGCGCGGGCGTACCGGGCGATCTCCACCGTGTCGGCCAGCCGGTCCAGCCGGTCGACGGTGAGCACCGCGTCGGCCACGTCGGCCGACGCGGTCGCACCGGTCGCGCCCATCGCCACGCCCACGTTGGCCGCCGCCAGGGCCGGGGCGTCGTTCACCCCGTCCCCCACCATCACGCTCACCGCCCGGTCCGACTCGGCGCGCACCCGGGCCACCTTCTCCTCCGGACCGCACTGGGCGACGATGTCGTCAACGCCCACGATCCGGGCCACCTCGGCCGCCACCCGCGGCCGGTCGCCGGTGAGCATGACGATCCGGCGGAAGCCCGCCTCCCGCAGCCGCCGCACGGTACGGCGTGCGTCGTGGCGGACCGGGTCCTGCATCATCAGCGCTGCCGCCGGCGCGCCGTCCAGGCTGATCCACACGATTCCGCTGCCGTCGAGTTCGGCCCGCTGACGTTCCCGCTCCGCCCATCCGGGCAGGTCGCCGCCGAGTTGCCCCACGCGCACCAGCCGGCCGTCGACCCGTCCGGTGACCCCCCGCCCCGGCTCCTCGGTCACGTCGGACGGCGTCGACAGGTGCAGGTCCCGGCTCCCCGCCTCCCGTACGACAGCCGCGGCCAGGACGTGCTGGGAGAGCTGTTCCACGGAAGCGGCCAGGCGCAGGACGTCGTCGCGGTCCACCCCCGGCGCCGTCACCAGGTCGACTGCCCGCGGCCGCCCGACGGTGAGCGTGCCGGTCTTGTCCACCAGCAGGGTCCGGGCCCGGCCGAGCACCTCCAGCGAGCCGCCGTCGCGGACCACCACCCCGCCCCGGGCGGCGCGCGAGAGGCCGGCCACGATCGCGATCGGGGTGGCCAGGATGAGTGGGCACGGGGTCGCCACCACCAGCACGGCAACCGCTCGCACGAACTCGCCGGAGACCGCCCAGCCGACCGCGGCCAGCACGAGCGTGAACGGCACGAACGCCGCGGCGTAGCGGTCCGCGAGGCGCACCATCGGCGCCTTGCGCGCCGTCGCCTCCTGGGCCAGCCGGACGATCCCGGCGTACGTGCTGGCCGCCGCCGTCGTCGTGGCGTGCATGCCGAACGCCGGCCCGGCGTTGACCACGCCGCTGGCTACCTGTTCGCCAACCGCCCGGCTGACCGGCTGCGACTCGCCCGTGACGACCGACTGGTCGAGCACCGCGTTGTCGTCGAGGGTGCCGTCGACGGGTACGACATCGCCGGGCCCGACGAAGAGCCGGTCGCCGGCCTGGACGCTATCCAGCGGCACCACTTCCACCGCGCCCGTGGCGGTGCGCCGACGTGCTGTCCGTGGGGCGTGGCGGAGCAGTTCGCGCAGGTCGCGGGTGGCCCGCCGCTCGGCATAGGCTTCCAGGTTCCGCCCGGTGGCGAGCATGAGCGCCACCACCGCACCGGCCAGGTACTGGTGGACGATCAGGGCACCGGCCAGCGCCAGGACGGCGATGATGTCGACCCCGACCTGCCGCCGCCGCAGGGCGCGGATCACCCACCAGACGGCGGGCACCAACCCACCGACGGTCGCCACGGCCCATACCAGGTCGGCCGCCGCGCGGTTGCCGGTCAGCCGGAGCGCGATCCCGCCGAGCGCCGCCGCGGCCACGGCGATCAAGAGGACCCGATAACCCCACTCCGTCCAGCGCTCGGTCGATCGACGATCGGGTTCGTCCGCCATGCGGTCGCCTCCTTCAAGGCCACGGTCGGCCAGGTCCAGCGGCGGGACGGCTAGCCGGTCGGGCCGCGCACGACGACCACGGGGCAGGACGCGTGCTGAATGCAGTAGCTCGCCACCGAGCCGAGCAGGGCGGCGGAAAAGGTGCCGAGGCCACGGTTGCCGACGACAAGCAGCCGGGCGCCATGCGCGGCGTCGATCAATGTCTGGGCCGGATGGCCGCCGACGACCCGCTGGCGGACCTCCACCGGACGGTCGCCCGCCGTGGCGGTGACCGCCTCGGCCAGTACCCGGGCCGCAATGGACTCCGGGTCCTCCGGTGGCAGCAGGACCTGGCCCACGCTGAAGACCGGAAACTCCCACGCGATGACCGCCTCCACCGACGCGTGGGTCAGCTCGGCCTGCTGCAACGCCCACGCCAACGCCGCCCGGGACGGCTCGGAACCATCCACGCCGACTACGATCCGGTCGTCGTCGCCTGCCACGGCTCACCCCCGAGTCGGTCGTCCCTGCCTCCAGTCTCTTGCACCGCCGGACGTGTCGGGAGCGTTCGTCCGACCTTTCCGGACGGGCCGGTCGGCTCTGCCCGGCGTGCTCGCGGTCGTACCACGGCCGGTTTGTCGGCGGCCGGCCCGGGTAGGAGAGCCTGCTCGCGGGGCGCCGACTCGAAGCGGGGTGCTGGAGCCGCCGGGTGGCGTGGAGTGGTGCATGACCTGATGAGTGCAGGACCGGTACGGCGGGGCGACGGGCCCGGCGGGGCGGACGTGCGGGGGCGGTGGCCCGCGGTGGGCGTGGGCCTGGTCGCCGCGTTCATGACGCTGCTCGACGTCAGCATCGTCAACGTGGCGATTCCGTCGATCGACCGCGCCCTGCGGATGAGCCCGGGCCAGCTGCAGTGGGTGCTGGCCGGATACGCCCTGACGTTCGGGCTGATCCTGGTGCCCGCCGGCCGGTTCGGCGACGCGCACGGCCGGCGCGACGTCTTCGTGACCGGGCTGGCCCTGTTCACGGCGACCAGCGCCGCGGCCGGCTTCGCGTCCTCGCCCGGCTGGCTGGTGACCGCCCGGCTACTGCAGGGTGCCGCCGCCGGAATCATGACCCCGCAGGTGAGTGGGGTGATCCAGGAACTTTTTCCGCCACGGGAGCGGGGGCGGCCGTTCGGCCTGCTCGGCGCGACCATCGGCGTCTCCACCGCCGTCGGGCCGCTGTTGGGCGGTCTGCTGATCCAGCTCGCCGGCGCACAGAACGGCTGGCGCTGGGTCTTCTACGTCAACGTACCGGTCGGGATCGTGGCGATGATCTTGGCCTGGCGCCTGTTTCCGCGCCGGCCCGGGCCGGCCGGTGGGCGCCAACTCGACCCGGTCGGGGTGATCCTGCTCGGGTCCGGCGTGGTGCTGCTGCTGTTGCCCCTCGTGCAGGAACGGCAGTGGCACGGACCGCTCAAGTGGCTGCTGCTGCCGGCGGCGGCCGCCCTGCTGGCCGGCTTTGCCTGGTGGGAGCGCCGCTATGCCAGCCGGGGCCGCCCGGTCTTCAATCTCCTTCTGCTGCGCCTGCGGTCGTACCGCCTGGGCGCGCTGATCGCCCTGGTGTACTTCGCCGGCTTCACCGCGATCTTCTTCGTCTTCACGCTCTTCCTGCAGGCAGGGCTCGGCTACAGCGCGCTTGAGGCCGGCCTCGCCATCACTCCGTTCGCGCTGGGATCGGCGGTCGCGGCGGCGCTCGGCGGGCGGATCGTCGACCGGATCGGCCGTCCTCTGGTGGCCGGCGGCCTGCTCCTGACCACGGCCGGGCTGGCCGCGGTGGTGATCGCGGTGCAGCGCGTTCCGGGCTCGGCCACGGCGCTTTACACGGCCGCGCCCCTCCTGGTCGCCGGTTTGGGCAGCGGGTTGACCATCTCCCCCAACCAGACCCTCACCCTCGCGGAGGTGCCGGTCGAGGAGGCGGGTAGTGCCGCCGGCATGCTGCAGACCGGACAGCGGATCGGCTCCGCCGTCGGTATCGCCGCGGTCGGCGCCACGTTCTTCGCCACCCTGGCCGCCAGCGGCGGCGGTTGGCCCCGAGCGTTCCGCCACGCACTGCTGCTCGCGATCGGCTTCATCCTGGTCGCGCTCGCCGCCGCGGTGGCGGACATCGTCGGCGAGCGGCGCGGGTCGGGCCGGCCGGCGCAGCCGACCGGCCGGGACGGTCCGTAGACCCCGACCCGCGCGCCGCTGCGCCTACACCCCAGGGAGCGCGACAATGGCGCGATGAACGACGATCCGGCAAGTCCGCCGGCGACCCTGTTCGGAGGCACGGCTGCGGCGGTGGCCGAGCCGGAAAGCGTCCTGCTGCCCGGGCACGACGTGCCACTCGGCCGGTACACGACGGTGCGCCGCCTCCTGCCGCAGCGGCCGCGGCGGAT
>DASVMV010000224.1:0-4543 GCA_036384155.1 Micromonosporaceae bacterium | reverse complement strand
GCACCGGCGCCCCAGCTCCGAACGACATGGGCGGCGTCGATGACGTCGCCGAGCGAGCGCAGCGGCGCCCCGACGACCTCGGCCAGCTCGAGCCGGTTGGGCTTGACGAGCGCGGCGCCGGCGTCGGCCGCCGCGCGCAGCGCAGGCCCCGTCGTGTCCACGGCCAGCCGCGCCGGAGACTGGCCGAGTCGCTCGCAGAGCAGGCCGAACGCCTCCACGGCCAGCCGCGGCGGAAGGCTGCCCGAGACCACCACCCAGTCGGCGGCGTCGGCGCCGCTCAAGACCGCGCGGGTGACTGCCTCGAACTCGTCTGCCGACAGCGTCGGCCCGGGCTCGTTCACCTTGGTGACTGTGCCGTCGGGCTCGGCGAGCGTGATGTTGGATCGGGTACGCCCGGCGATCGGCACCTCGATCAGGTCCACTCCCTCCGCCCGCAACAGCGCAACGAGCTGGGCACCGTCGGGGCCGCCGCACGGCAGCACCGCTCGGGTCGGCACGCCGTTGGCCAGCAGCGCCCGGGAGACGTTCACGCCCTTTCCCCCGGGGTCGAACCGGGTGGCTGTCGCGCGGATCACGTCGCCGCGGGCGAGGGCGTCGATCTCCATCGCTCGGTCGAGGCTGGGGTTGAGCGTCACGGTGATGATCATGCTCGCACCACCCGTACGCCGGCTTCCTCAAGCTCTGTCGCCAGCTCCGCGTCGAGGCCGCTGTCGGTGATGAGAACGTCCACATCGGAGAGCGAACCGAACCTCGCGAGATTGTCGTTGCCGACCTTCGTGTGGTCGGCCAGCACCACCACCCTCCGGGCGGCCGCGATCATCGCCCGCTTGACCGATGCCTCGGCCTGGTCCGGGGTGGTCAGGCCGCGCTCGACGGAGCAGCCGTTCGTGCCCATGAACGCAACGTCGACGTACAGGTCGGCCAGCGGCCGCAGCGCCCAATCGTCGACCGCCGCGAGCGTACGGCCACGCAGCCGCCCACCGAGCAGCAGCACCGTGATGTTCGGACGGGGGCCGAGGATCGTCGCCAGCACGGGCGAATTCACCACGACGGTGAGCTCGCGATCGTTCGGCAGTACCTGGGCCAGGCGGACGGTGGTCGTGCCCGCATCGAGGATGATCGCCCCGTCCTCGGGCACCTCCGCGAGCGCGGCCTTCGCGATGCGTTCCTTTTCCACGGTCAGCACGGCATCGCGGGCGGCGACCGCGGGCTCGAATCCGATCCGCTCCACCGGGATCGCTCCGCCGTGGACCCGGCGGAGCACGCCGGCGCGCTCGAGCACGGTCAGGTCCCGGCGGATCGTCTCAGCAGTGACGTTGAGCTCATCGGCCAGCGCCATCACGTCGACGCGCGCGTTCTTCCGGGCGAGCCGGACGATCTCCTGCTGTCGCTCCTCGGCGTACATCTGCGGAGTCACCGCCGTTTCCATTTGGTTATATTTGTTTACGCCCGATCACGTCCGCTGTCAAGCGGTGTGAATGCCCGTTCCTGTGGGTTTTCAAGGGGAACCCCGCTCGCCGCCGGGGCCATAGACTGCGGTTGAGGGAGATTTTGCGACGGCGGGTGATCGCCGCGGGCGGCGTGCTTGCGCGGGCGGGCCTGACCGGCGCCGATACCCGACCGCGCCGCGACGCCCGTCCGCCCTTCGCGACGGCACAACAGTTGCGGTTCGAGCCGCCGGGCCTGTCGGCGGAGCGGGCGGCCGCGGCGGTCGGTCAATACCTGGCGCCAACCCCGGAGCACCCCGGCCGTCCGTCGTACCCGGGCGGCGTGGCGCTGGTCGCGGTGGACGGCCGGGTCCGCGCGCACGTCGCCCTCGGGGACGCGGTCCGGTACGGCCCGGGCGGCGTCGACCTGCCCGCCGCGCGGCGCACACCCGCACGGGTGGACACCCTGTACGACCTGGCGTCGCTGACCAAGCTGTTCACCGCCATCGTCGCGCTGCGTCTGGTCGAGACCCGACGGCTTCGGCTGACCGCATCGGCGTCGAGGTACCTGCCCGGGCGCTGGTCGTTCGGGCACCGGCTTCACCGGAACGTCCGTCGTGGGCGACCCGGGGCGTGGAACCATCGCCGTGCTGCTGACCAACCGCGTTCACCCCAGCCGGCACTTGGGCAGTATCAACGCGGCCCGACGGGCGGTCGCCGACGCAGCCGTCCACGACCGCGGATGACGTCCGATCAGGCAGGGCGCACGTCGCCCGAGGGCAGTTGCTGGAGGACCAAGAGGCAGACGTCGTCGCTCTGCTGGATATCGCGCAGGCACTCGTCCAGCAGATACGTGGCGAGTTCCTGGGCGCTCATATCGCCCGCCCCAGCAACCATCGCGGCGAGGTGATCGATCGCCCGGCCCAGGTCGCCGTTTCGGCGCTCGACCAGGCCATCGGTGTACCAGACGAGGGCGTCGTCCGGGCCCAACTCCAGGCACTGCTCCGAGTACGGCTCCCCCCGGCTCACCGCGCCCAGCATCGGTAGCTGCGGCCGGCGCAGCACCATCACCGCGTCGCTTCGGCGCAGCACGGGGGGCGGATGTCCGGCGCTGCCCCAGGTGAGCCGACGGTTAGCCGGGTCGTACACGCCGTAGAGCATCGACACCAGAACGACGTCCGGCCGCTGGCGCAGCAGCGTGTTGCTACGTTCCAGGACCAGTCCGGGTGCCGGATCGAGCATCGCGTACGCCCGGATGGCGCTGCGGACCTGGCCAACGACGGCGGCGGCCTGCAGGTCGTGGCCCGCGATGTCGCCGATGCTGAGGACGACCCGGCCATCGGGAAGGGTGAACGCGTCGTACCAGTCGCCGCCGATGTCCATCTCCGGGCTCAGCGGGCGGTACGCGACGGCCAGTTCGGCACCTTCCATATCGGGAAGCTGGTTGGGCAGCATCGCCCGCTGGAACAGCCGCAGGACCTCCCGCTCGCTTTCCATCTGCGTCTGCGCGCGGGTCGCCTCCAGCCGGGCCCGGTGGGCGTCGGCCTCGACGGCCCGCTGACGGGTCAGGTCGTGCGTGGTGCCCAGGATCTTCACGACCCGCCCGGCTTCGTCGCGGATCGGCTCGCCGTTGGTGACGACGGTGATAACGCCGCCGTCGGCGCGGACCATCCGCCACTCGATCATGTGCGGCGCGCCGGTTTGCGCCAGCCGACGCAGGTACTGATCGGCGAGGGCCCGGTCGTCGGGGTGCACGAGCTTGCGGACCGACTTGTAATCGCGGGGGGCCTCGTGGAGACCGAGCAGCGCGCGCATCTGCGCCGACCAGCTCACGGCCCCGGTGACGAGGTTGTACTCCCAGCTGCCGATGCCGGCGATCCGCTGCGCCGCGTCGAGCTGATGCGCGAGCTCGGCGGTCTCGCGCAGCCGGGCCGCCTCGCGCTCCACCTCGGCCAGCCGATGGCGTTCGGTAATGTCGTTCACGCTGACCGCCGCGGCTACCACGTGGCCCATAGCATTCCGGATCGGGTAGCGGTTGATCAAGAATCGCCGGCTCCCACCCGGCACGTCGAGGGTATCCACCACATCGTGATCGGGCTCGCCGGTGCGGATCACCCGCTCGACGGGCTCTTCGAGCGGTACAGCGATGGCGGGCTCGAACAGCTCCGTCATCCGCCGTCCGAGGTGATCCTCGACCGATAGGCCATTGACGGCGGCGAGGCTGCGGTTGATGTAGACGAAGCGGAGGTCCCGGTCGAATACCGCGAAGCCGATGGGCGCGTCGTCAACCACCGTGCCGAGCAGCACGAGGCTGTCGACTGAGTGAGGCATCGGACCTCCCTTCAACCTGTTCCCCGGCGCCCTATCCCCCGGCGTTTGGTCGCTTCCCCGGAGGAAAGGTTGCACTGCGGCGAGGAATCCTACCCCTCGGTGAGGGTCTCTGTCCTGAGCCCGATGGACGGCAAAATCGCAGCTGGCGTCCACGATCCGACTGCGCCGGCGGCGCCTGGATCGAAGAATGCTGGTGTGCTCATGGCGCGCGGGGCCACGTCCTCGCGATGAGGAGACCGAAATGGAAAGCCAGTACCGCCCCGATCTCAACGCTCAGGTGTCAACCGACGACGAAGGCAGGGTCCGCCAGGTCCTGCACCGCGACCAGCCGTGGCAGGCGACCGAGGACAATCCGCGCAGTGCGGCGATCGAATACGTCCGCACGCAGGCCGGCCTGCTGGACATCGCCGAGGGGGCCCTGGACCACCTCGACGAGCCGGTTACCTACATGGAGCCGCGCGCCGAGGCGGGTTCGTACCGGCTGGTCGAGGAGAAGCGGCAGTTCGACACCGCGACCTTCGGGTTCGCTCAGACGTACCTCAATGTCCCCGTCTGGCGTACCGGCGTCAGCGTCACCGTGAAGGGCACTCCCGCCAGCGTCGTCGAGAGCACCAACACGACGCTGGCCGGGGTCCGCGCCGAGTTGCCGTCGCACGAGGCGGTCGGCCGCTGGCGCGAGTTGTCGGCCGTGGCGGACTGGCGGGCGAGGGGCGTCGGAGAGGCAGCGGAGGCCACGCCGTCCGATGACATGGTCCGCGAGGCCCTCGGCCTGACCGGGCAACGAG
>DASVMV010000223.1:0-3786 GCA_036384155.1 Micromonosporaceae bacterium | reverse complement strand
GGGTCGTCGTCCGACACTACACGCAGGACGCCAGCGACCCGCATGCCCAGGAGCCGTTCGGTCGCCAGCCGTACGACGAGGCGTGCACCGTCGAGATTGCCGACGGTACCGACATCTACGTCGAGATCGTCGAACCGAAGCGCAAGTCGCGGCGCCCCACGATCGTCTTCGTCCACGGCTTCTGTCTGGACATGGGCACGTTCTACTTCCAACGGGCGGCGCTGGCCCGGCGGGGCGACTTCCGGATGGTGTTCTACGACCAGCCCGGACACGGGCTGTCCGGCCGCCTCGAGACCGGCGAGTACGAGTTGTCCGCCTTGGGCAAGACGCTTCGAGAGGTGATCGACCGGGTGGCCCCAGAAGGCCCGCTTGTCCTGGTGGGGCACTCAATGGGCGGCATGACGCTGATGGCGTTCGCGGAGCTGTACCCGGAGATGTTCGGCGACCGGGTGGTCGGCACGGTGTTGATGGCGACCTCCGGCGGCCGCCTGCAGGAGACCGCGTTGGGCCTGCCGGCTCTGATCGCGCGGGGCGGCGCGCCGTTGCTGCCGCTGCTCAGCAACGCGACGCGGCTCACCGGCGGCGTGATCGACCGGGCCCGCAGGGCGTCGTCCGACCTCGCCTGGCTGCTCACCCGCCGGTACGGCTTCGGCGACCGCCGGCCCAGCCCGGCCCTCGTGTCGTTCGTGGAGATGATGAACTCCCGCACGTCGGTGGACACCATCACCCGCTATCTGCGGACGCTCTACACCCACGCCCGCTATCCGGCCCTGGAGGCGCTCAAAGACACGCCGACGCTCGTGATCGTGGGCGAGAAGGACATGATCACGCCGGTGACCCATTCCGACGAGATCATCCGCCGGCTGCCGGACGCGCGGTACGTCAAGGTTCCCGACAGCGGGCACGTGGTGATGCTTGAGCACGCCGCCGAGGTCGACGCCGGCCTGTCGGCATTCCTCGACGAGGTGGCTACGGCGCAGTGAGCGAGCGAGCTGGCGCGGCGGCGTCTGGACTGAGGAGCGAAGCGACGAGGGAAGACGTCGCGAATAGCGCCGCGCGAGCGAGGGAACCAGGGAGCCCGGTGACGCAGCCGATCTGCTTGCCGACGGTCGAGGACACCCGTGTCTTCGGCTCCCGCCTCGCCAAGCTCCTGCGTGCCGGCGACCTGGTGGTGCTCGCCGGGCCGCTGGGTGCCGGCAAGACGGCCCTCGTGCAGGGCATCGCCGCGGGCCTGGGCGTGATCGGCGCGGTCACCTCGCCCACCTTCGTGATCGCCCGGGTACACCGGCCCGACCCGGTCCGCGGGGGGACGGTGGCCTTGGTGCACGCCGACGCGTACCGGCTGGGCGCCGCACCCGATCCCCGTGCCGAGATCGACGACCTCGACCTGGACGCGTCCATGGACGAATCGGTCACGGTCGTCGAGTGGGGCGAGGGGATGGTGGAGCAGCTCGGCGACGCCCATCTGCTGGTCCGCATCGACCGCCGCGACGACGACACCCGCACCGTGTCCCTCGAACCAGTCGGCGGTGACTGGGCCCGGCGCCTGGAGGGGACCTCGTGGCACTCGACCTGACGGCACTGCTGCCGCCCGCCTGGCGGACCGTCCTGGGCCCGCATCTCGATTCGGCGGGCACGGCCGCGCTGGGCGCGTTCGTGGCGGCCGAGTACGCCCACCAGACGATCTACCCGCCGCTGGACGACCTGTTCGCGGCGTATTGGCTGTGCCCGCCCGAGGAATGCCGGGTCCTCATCCTGGGCCAGGACCCGTACCACCGGGCGGGTCAGGCGCACGGCCTCAGCTTCAGTGTCCGCAGCGGCGTGCCGGCCCCGCCGTCGCTGCGCAACGTGTTCCGGGAACTCGCCGACGACCTCGGCGCGCCGGTTCCGGCCGGCGCGGACCTGACCGGCTGGGCGCGGCAGGGCGTGTTGCTGCTCAACGCGGTGCTCACCGTCCGCGAGGGACAGGCCAACTCGCACGCCGGCCAGGGCTGGGAGGCGTTCACCGACGCGACCATCCGAGCGCTGGATGCCCGCCCGACCCGGGTGGTCTTCCTGCTCTGGGGCGCGTACGCGCGCCGGAAGCGGGACCTGGTGGCCAACCCGGCGCACCTGGTGCTGGAGGCCGCCCACCCGAGCCCGCTTAGCCGCCACGGCTTTCGGGGCAGCCGGCCGTTCAGCGCCGCCAACAAGGCGCTCACCGAGGCCGGCCTGCCGCCCATCGACTGGGACCTGTCAGCCGGCTGAGCGGGCCATCCGCTCGCGGTACCGGCGCAGCAGCCCCGCGGCCGCCGGATCGCTCAGCTCCAGCTGTGCGAGCGGAACCACGCGGAAGAGTCGGTTGGTGTGCCGCACCTCGATCGACTCCGGTAGCTCGTCACACATCGCGGCCACGATTTCGCCGACGAGCGTCTGCCAGCGGTGATCGCCAAACTCCCGGGGATCCAGTCGCAGATAGCCGAACACCTGCCACTTGGCGTGCCACCGCCGGCCGTACATCCGGGACAGCCAGTCCGTGAAGATCTCCGAGTCCTGCCAGCGCAGGGCGAGGTGGACGGCGGTGACGGGCACGGGTGCGCCCTGCAGCAGCGCCGCGGTCGGCCCGGTGATCACGTACGGGATGTCGGGGAGGCGATCCACTACCTTTGCTATGCCGGTGTCGGCGATGCGGTCGGCGATGCCGCAGCCGGCGATCTCGGCGATGGCCGCGTCGAGGTGGGCGTCCAGCGGCTCGACGCTAATTGCCAGCTGAGCGTCGAGCGCAGCCAGGAGCGTCTCCAGCATCGGCAGGCTGGCTGCCTGCCGGCCGCGCTCGATGCGGGCCACGGTGGCCTGGTCGACGCCCGCCCGGTCGGCGAGCTGCCGCTGGGTCAGCCCGTGCTGCTCGCGTTGACTTCGCACGACGCTTCCGACGAGGCTCACCAGGCGGCTGTCCGGCACGCCCGGATGATCTGCCCTGGACGGTCGGTGGCACAAGGTGGTGTATGGCTATGGCGGGCCGCGCCGAAGTAGGTCTTCGATTGAGCGCGATGCGCCTGCGGCATAAAAATGCGTCTCGCGCATACCGCTGGACGAGAGACCCGCTGTCTGCCGCCGCGGGCCGGCGCGGCCGGGGGGTCGATAGGGTACTTACCGTGCTCGTACTCGTGGTTGACTCGTCGACCCCGGCGGTGACCGCGGCGCTCGCGGAGATCGGCGCCAGCGGCGCGACGGTTCGGGCGCAGCGCTGCACCGTCGACGCCCGCGCGCACGGGGAGCTGCTCGCGCCCCAGGTTCGAGCCGTTCTGGACGAGGCCGGGGTCCGGCCCGCTGACCTGCGCGCGATCGTGGCAGGGCTGGGTCCCGGTCCGTTCACCGGTCTGCGGGTGGGGCTGGTGACGGCGGCGAGCATGGCTCAGATCCTCTCGATCCCCACCTACGGCGTGTGTTCGCTCGACGCGCTCGGCTGGGCGGCCGACGGCCAGCGGGTGCTGGCGGCCACGGATGCCCGCCGGCGCGAGGTCTACTGGGCCGCGTACGACGAGGCGGGCATGCGGCTGGCCGGGCCGGCCGTCGACGCGCCGGCCGCCGTGCCGGACCGGGTGGCGGGCCTCGGGCTCACCGCTGCGCTCGGCGAGGGAGCGCGCCGGTACGCCGACCTGCTCGGGCTTCCGGTCGGCGCCGAACCGGTCTTTCCGCCCGCGTGGGCGCTGGCCGAGCTGGCCGCCGAGCGGGTGCGCGCCGGCGCGGCGTCCGAACGCCTCACGCCGCTCTACCTGCGCCGGCCGGACGCGGTCGCGGCAACCG
>DASVMV010000222.1:0-5221 GCA_036384155.1 Micromonosporaceae bacterium | reverse complement strand
CGAAGAGGCCGAGGACGAACTTCTCCCGGAGCAGCCGCGAGGCCGACCGGTCCAGCCGCTCCTCGGTCAGGCGGCCGCGGCGAACCAGGTCGACCACCACGTCCGGGCAGGCCTCGCCGCCGAACTGGTCAACGCCGGCGTCGAGCGCCGTCTCGACCCGTTCCGGTGGAGCGGCATGCTCGATCCCCCAGGCACGGGCCGGGAGCACCTCGTTCCGGTACTCGATGTCGGTCAGTACTCCCCAGTCGGTGCAGACCACCCCGTCGAAGCCCAGGCCGTCGCGGAGCAGGTCGGTGAGCACCTCGCGGCTGAAGCCGAAGCCGACCTCGTCGAGCGGTAGGCCGACCGGCATCCCGTAGTACGGCATGATCTGCGCGGTTCCGGCGTCGATCGCCGCCAGGAACGGCGCCAGGTGGTATGGGAACCGTTCGCCGGGATACACCTGCTCGCGCCCGTACGGGAAATGCGGGTCCTCGCCGTCCTTCTGCGGCCCGCCGCCCGGGAAGTGCTTGGTCATCGTGGCCACGCTGTCCGGCCCGAGGCGCGGGCCCTGGAAGCCCCGGACATACGCGCGCGCCAGTTCGGCGGCCAGCCCCGCTTCTTCGCCGAAGGTGCCGACGATGCGCGGCCACCGGGGCTCGGTGGCCAGGTCGACCTGCGGGTGCAGGGCGAGCCGGATGCCGACCGCGCGGTACTCCTGCCGAGCAACCTCGGCAAACCGCCGGACCAGGGCCGGATCCCGGGTGGCAGCCAGCCCCAGCGGCTCGGGCCAGCGGGAGAACGGGCCGGCGAGGACGGCGGTGAGCGGGTTGCTCGACGAGCCGTGCCGGGGATCGGTGGATACGGTCACCGGAATGCCGAGCCGGGTGCCGGCCGCCAACTCCTGGAGGCGGTTGTGCCAGCGTGCCAGGTCCTCGGGCGGCGCCGTGCCGACCAGGTTGAAGTGGTTCATGGACCGGTTCCGGACCATGTCCGGCGCCGACCGCCGGCCGAGGACGGGATCTGCGTCGGCGAGCGACCCTCGCTCGCCCACGTCGATCATGTCGTGGAAGAGCAGCCCGGCCTTTTCGGCCAGGGTCATCCGCCGCAACAGGTCGGCCACCCGTACCGCCGGCGGCAGGTCCGGCCGGCGGTAGGGCGGCCGGCGGGCGGGCGCGCGGGTCATCCAGCCTCCCTCGTCGGGTCGGCCGACTGTCTGCCCGCCCGAGCGGCGCCCATACCTTCGCCCCCTCCTCCAAGGCGCCCCGCCACATCGTTCTCACCAGCCACAACTTCCCGGGATGTCCTGCAGCGCCGCCCCGGGCCATCCGATGATGGGCGTCAACGGGGGTGGACCATATGCCGAAAAAAAGGATCCTGATATTCACGATCCCGAATGACGGCCATCTCAACATTCTCAACCGACTTATTCGTGACCACCGGTCTTCATGCGACTTCCGCATTGTTTTCACCGATCAACGGAACAGGCCGTTGCCACCGGACGGCGTGGCCGTACCCGTGCACATCCCGGCGGCTGTGCGGGGCTTCGTCAACACACCGGCCTCGCGTGTCTTCGAACGGGTCGGGACGCTCCTGCCGGAATGCCTGCGAATAGCGCGGGAGTACGACCCGAGCCTTGTCGTGTACGATTTCTGCGCCCTCGAAGGGCATTTCGTCGGGCGATTGTCGGGGATCCCGTACTGGTGCTCGATACCCGGAATGGTGGGACCGTTCGCGCATCGGTCCTATCTGGTGGAGAACCTCATGTCCCGGGCCAATCAGCGAGCCATCGCCACGCTGGAGGGCAGATACCGGCTCGATGTCCCGCAGAGTGACGTCGAGGTGATCTCCAACTGCCTGCATCTGCCCGGCCAGGTGAATCTGCTCTGGTCCTATCCGGCCGTGACCCCACCCCGGTTCCGGGACAACCGGGGCCCCGCGCGCTACGAGTTCGTCGGCTACCTCTCCGACGGTCACCGCCGCCCAGCGGCCGGAACCGCGCTGCCGCTGATCTACCTGTCGTTCGGGACCGAGGTGATGGACAACCTGTGGGCCGACCAGGAGGAGACGCGCACCGGGGTACGCCGGTGCGTGGCGGGCCTGACCCGGCTATGGCGGCCGGGCGAGGTGGACGTCGTCTTCGCCACCCAGGGCAAGCGGATACTGGACTCGTACCCGCCGAACTGGACGGTGCGCGACCGGGTCGACCAGCAGAAGGTGCTGAGCCGCGCCGACGTGTTCGTCACCCACGGCGGCAGCAACAGCTTTCACGAGGCGGTGCTGCATCGGGTCCCGATGGTGGTCGTGCCGTTCTTCGGCGACCAGGTGCTCGTGGCCCGCCGGGCCGAGGAACTGGGGATCGGCGTCGACCTCGGTGACGGCGACGGGATCGACCGCAACCGGCAACGGCGGCACCTGGCGGCCGACCTCGCCTCGCGGATCGCCGCTGCCGCCATCCGGTTGATGGCGACGGACACCGCCCGGCGCGGCTTCGAGGCGCTGCGCCTGGAGCCGACCATGTCGCTGCGGGAACTCGCCGCGGTTTCGGGTGTCGCGGCCGGGGCCGCGTCGCTCGTCCCGGCCGCGCTTCGCTAATCGCCGAGCTGCATCAGGCGGGACGCGACCGCCGCCGGCTCGTCGACCTGGACGTAGTGGCCTGCGTTGGCGAGCAGGTGCAGGTCGGCGGCCGGAAACGCGCCGGCCAGCTGGCGGGCAACGCGCGGGTTCAGGTAGCGGTCCCGGGCGCCGAAGATCACCGAGACCGGCCGGTCGAACCGGTGCAGGTCGGCGAGCCGTCGGCGACGGGCCCAGAGCGTGCCGAGCAGGTCCTCGTTGAGCCGCCAGAAGGCCGGCTGGCTGGCCCGGAACTGTTCGTACAGGGTGGGGACGAGTGCCGCCCGCTGTTCCGGATCGCGGATGAACTCGCCGACCTGCCAGTAGTACAGCCGGCGGTTCAGGTCCTCCCGCCGTCGTACGACCGCGCGGGCGATCGTGCGCACCACCGGAGTGGAGTACAGGGCGATGGCCGGCGGCCGGCGCAGTCCGCGCATGGCGTGGTAAACGGTGTTGAGCAGGACCAGCGCGGAGACCCGGTGCGGGTTCAGCAGCGCCCAGTCGATCGCCGGCGGCCCGGACGCGTCGTGCGCCACCAGGACCACCCGATCGAGACCGAGGTGGTCGACGACCGCGGCCAGGTCTCCGGTCATGTTGTCGTGCGTGTACGGATAGCCGGCCGGCTTGTCCGAGCGCCCCCAGCCGAGGAAGTCGAAGCGGACGACCGGGCGGTGCGCCAGGTGCGGCAGCAGCCTGTCGTACAGGTGCAGGTTGTCGGGAAACCCGTGCATCAGCACGATCGGAGTGCCTTGACCCGTGCGGACCTCGGCGTACAGGTGGTGTGCGCCGCGCGGCACCATCACCTCGCGGCGGGTCGTGGTGGTGGCTTGAGTGGTCACGGTGTCCTCCTGGTCACGGCACCCCGTTACCCGTCCTGACGCCACTCAGGCCTGCCCGGCCCGACCGGCCCGTGCTGCCCCAGTCAGGAGTTTGCCGGTCAAGGGGTGGGGGCATGGGCAGATGTAAACGGTCGTGACGAGAGGAGGCACCGATGCCTGCGCGCAAGGAGATGCCCAGCACGCTCAAGCGGTCGCCCAAGAAGGCGCAGGACACCTGGGCCGAGACGCACGACTCGGCGGTCGAGTCGTACGGCGAAGGGGAGCGGGCGCACCGTACCGCCTTCGCCGCGGTCAAGCACTCGTTCGAGAAGGTCGGCGACCACTGGGAGCCCAAGGGGCGCAAAGGCCCGAGTGATGCCCAGGCGGCCCGCGGCGCGGGAGCGCGGCGAGGCAAGACCGCGGGCGGGGTGGACGCGAACGCCACCAAGGAGCACCTCATGTCCGTCGCCCGTACGCTTGACGTCCCCGGCCGGTCCCGGATGACCAAGGCGCAGCTGGTGGAGGCCATCCAGAAGGCGAACACCCGCAGCACCCGGCGGGCCCGGGAAAAGTAGCGCGGGTCAGGCCGCCTGGCCGGAACGCAGCGCGCCGTGCTGGACCGCCCGACTGATGTCGCTCGGCGAGACGATCCCGACCAGCCGCCCGTCGGCCACGACGAGGGCGCGCCCGTCGGCGCAGTCGGACAGCCGGGGCAGCAGATCGTTGAGCGGTTCGTCCGGTGCCGCCAGCACGAGATCCTCCGGCCGGCACCCGACATCGCGCACGGACGTGCTGGCGCGGCGCTCGAACGGCACCTGCCGCACCCGGTCGAGGGTGACCAGCCCAACCGGCCGGTCCTGCTCGGTCAGCGGAAACGCCGAGTGCCGGTGCGCGAACAGCCACCGGTCGACGAAGTCCGCGACCGTGACGTCGGGCGGAAGGGTCTGCGGCTGGGGCGTCATGACGTCGGCGACCCGTACGCCGGCCAGCGCTCCGCCCAGCCTGGCCTGCTGTTCCTCCATGCCGGCCGCCCCCGCGACGAACCACCCGATCAGTGCCAGCCAGAGCCCGCCGAACCCGGCACCGACGAGGAACTGCACCAGTCCGAGAACGATCAAGATGCCGCCGAAGATGCGTCCGGCGCGAGCGGCGATCACAGCGGCCCAGGTACGGTCGCCGCGCCACTTCCACAGCGCCGCCCGCAGCAGCCGCCCGCCGTCCAGTGGCGCGGCCGGCAGCACATTGAAGACGGCCAGGGCGACGTTGATGCCGGCCAGCCAGGCCAGCGCGCCGAAGGCGAGACCGACCCCGCCGACAATCGCGACGACCGCCGCCACGATCCCGAACGCCACGCCGATCAGCAGGCTCACCAGGGGACCGACGCCGGCAATGCGCAGCTCGGCGCCGGGGCTGCGGGCCTCGCCGCCCAGCTCGGCCACACCGCCGAACATCCACAACGTGATGCTGCGAACCGACAGCCCGTTGCGCTTCGCGACGATGGCGTGGGAGACCTCGTGAGCGAGTAGCCCGGCCAGGAACACCACGGCGGCGCTGAGGCCGGCGATGATGTAGGCCCAGCCGGGATTGCCGGGATAGGCCCTCGGAAACTGGACGGCAGACAACGCCCACGCGATCAGGGCGAAGATGAATATGACGCTCCAGTTGACCCCGACCGGTACGCCCGCGATGGTGCCCAGGCGGAAGCTCGCCCTCACGCCGGCACGTTACCCCTTGTCCGCGGGGTCAATCCGTAAGCGCGCCGCCGATTCAGGACAGGCCGGCGGCGAGCCGGGCGTCCACCGCGGCCGGCG
>DASVMV010000221.1:0-10877 GCA_036384155.1 Micromonosporaceae bacterium | reverse complement strand
GGCCGGTCCGGCGACGACCTGACGCTAACCGTGCCGATCACCTTTGCCGAGGCGGTCCTCGGAACCGATCTGCGGGTGCCGACGCTCGACGGCGCGGTGACCCTGCGGGTGCCGCCGGGTACGCCCAGCGGGCGAACCCTGCGGGCGCGGGGCAAGGGGGTGAGCCGGCGCAACGGATCGGCCGGCGACCTGCTCGTCACCGTCGAGGTGATGGTGCCCGGGCGGGTGTCCGCGGAAGCGCGGGAGGCGTTGGAGAAGTTCGCGGCGAACACGCCGTCGGCGGGACGGGAACAGATCGACGCCCGGGTGCGTCGCTTTGATTGACCGGGCGGGCCACCGGCCGGCCGCGCGCCGCGGACCGGGCCGCGGCCGTCGAGGAGGTGATCAACGGTGGCGGGAGAATTCGTGATCTCGGTGGAACAGAGCTCTGACGCGAAGGTGCTGATGATCTCCGTCGCCGCGCGGATGGCCGGGATGCACCCGCAGACCCTGCGCCAGTACGACCGGCTGGGTCTGGTGCAGGCGGGCCGGGCGGCCGGCGGCGGTCGGCGCTACAGCGTGCGCGACGTGGCGTTGCTGCGGGAGGTGCAGCGGCTCAGCCAGGACGACGGTGTCAACCTCGCGGGGATCAAGCGCATCATCGGCCTCGAGCAGCTGGTCGACGAGCTCCGGCAGCGGCTGGAGCAGACCGAGGCGGAGCTCGCCGCCGCCTACCGGCGGGTGGCCGAACTGGAAGCGCTCGCCCCGTACCCGCGGGCCGACCTCGTTCCCACCCGCTCGGCGACCACGGCGCTTGTCGTCTGGCGCCCGCGGTCGGGTGACGAGAGGAAAACCCGGCCGGGCGGCTGACGCCGAGGACGGGCGCCGGCTCCGCTAGGCCAACCGGCGCGCGGTGCGGACCAGGCCTCCCTCGCACCAGTCGGGGTACTCGAACAGGTCCGGCCGGGCCAGCAGCATCCGCACGTTGTGCGCCCAGACGGCCATCAACTCGTCCCCGGACTGCTCGGCCTGCTCGACGAACCGGCGCAGCCGCCGCCGTGGATGCGCCTTGAAGTTGGTGCGGATCCCGTCTGCGGCGTAGATGTACAGGCAGTGCAGCGCGAATCGACGCGCCGGGCAGGACGGGTCCATCGCCAGCTCGAAGAGCGTGTGTACGAGGTGGTCGCCGCTCACCAGCAGGTCCCAGTCCACCGGCAGGGTGTGCATCGGCACCGAGTCCGGGTCGTACGCCCAGGTCCGCAACTCGGCGGGAGACGGGTCCACCGGGTTTTCGAAGCCGCGGAATGCCGACTGCTCCACGCTCACCCGGCCCGACCTTCCCTCGCCCCCGACGGGCGCCGACTCGCCCCCGGGGCACCGCCACTTGCTGCTGCGGCGACACCGTAGCGCGCCGTCGCCGAGTGCGAAAGAGCCGCGAGTGCCATTTGCGCTGCCCGGCCCGCCGATGGAGGTGCTTGGCGCTAGGCCCGGATCCGCTTGCGGCCCCGGCCCTCGCCGGATTGCCACCGCGGGTGACCGGTGTCACGGCGTAGAGTTGAGCGGAATACACTCAAGTCTGGTTGTGTCGTCAGTAGTGGACACGCTGATCAGGGGAGCCCCATGAACACCGAACGCCTGACCACGAAGAGCCGTGAAGTGCTCACCAACGCGGTCGCTGGCGCCAGCCAGCGCGGACACGCCACGGTCGAGCCCTGGCATCTGCTGCTCGCCCTGCTCGACACCGGCGGTTCCACCGCTGGCGGCCTGCTCCGCGCGGCCGGCGCCAACCCCGCCGAGCTGCGTCGGGCCGCGGTCCGGGCGATCGAAGGGCTGCCCGCGGCCCGGGGGGCCAGCGTGGCCGAGCCCAGTTTGGCCCGGGAGTTCGTCAACGCCATCGGCGCCGCCGAGCAGATCGCCCGTCCGCTCGGTGACGAGTACATCTCGACCGAGCACCTGTTGGCCGGCCTGGCCCGGGTGGGCGGCCCGGTCGCCCATGCGCTCAAGGCCGTCGGCGCGACGGAGGAGAGCCTGGTAGCGGCGTTCCCCACGGTGCGCGGCGGCGACCGCCGGGTCACCACGGCTGACCCGGAGCAGACCTACCAGGCCCTGGAAAAATACGGCGTCGACCTGACCGACCAGGCCCGCGAGGGCAAGATCGACCCGGTGATCGGCCGGGACGCCGAGATCCGACGGGTGATCCAGGTGCTGTCCCGGCGTACAAAGAACAACCCGGTGCTGATCGGCGAGCCGGGCGTCGGCAAGACCGCGATCGTGGAGGGCCTGGCCCAGCGGATCGTGGCCGGCGACGTGCCCGAGTCGCTGCGGGACAAGAAACTCGTTTCGCTCGACCTCGGCGCCATGGTGGCCGGTGCCCAGTACCGCGGCCAGTTCGAGGAGCGGCTCAAGTCGGTGCTGGAGGAGATCAAGAACTCCGACGGCCAGGTGATCACCTTCCTCGACGAGCTGCACACCGTGGTCGGGGCGGGCAAGGGCGAAGGCTCGATGGACGCCGGCAACATGCTCAAGCCGATGCTGGCCCGCGGTGAGCTGCGCATGGTGGGCGCGACCACGCTCGACGAGTACCGCGAGCACGTCGAAAAGGACCCCGCGCTGGAGCGCCGCTTCCAGCCGGTGCTGGTCGGCGAGCCGACCGTCGAGGACACTATCGGCATTCTTCGCGGCCTCAAGGAACGCTACGAGGTGCACCACGGCGTACGGATCACGGACGCCGCACTGGTCGCCGCCGCGGCGTTGTCCGACCGCTACATCACCGACCGGTTCCTGCCGGACAAGGCCATCGACCTGGTCGACGAGTCCGCCTCCCGGCTCCGGATGGAGATCGACTCGCGGCCGGTGGAGGTCGACGAGATCGAACGCGCCGTCCGTCGGCTGGAGATCGAGGAGATGGCGCTGGCCAAGGAGCCCGACCCGGCCTCGGCCGAGCGGCTGGAACGGCTGCGCAAGGAGCTCGCCGACAAGCGCGAGCAGCTGACCGCGCTGTCCGACCGGTGGAAGCTGGAGAAGGAGCACATCACCAAGATCTCCACGGCCAAGGAGGAGTTGGAGCGCCTCGGCGGCGAAGCGGAACGCGCCGAGCGGGACGGCGAGCTGGAGCGCGCGGCCGAGCTGCGCTACGGGCGCATCCCGGCGCTCAAGGCCGACCTGGCCCGGGCCGAGGCCGAGCTCGCCGGGCTCCAGGCCGACGGCGCCATGCTCAAGGAGGAGGTCGGCGCGGATGACATCGCGGCCGTCGTCGCCTCGTGGACCGGCATTCCCGCCGGCCGGCTGATGGAGGGCGAGACGGCCAAGCTGCTGCGCATGGAGCAGTCGCTGTCCGAGCGGGTGATCGGCCAGCCGGAGGCGGTTTCCGCGGTGTCCGATGCGGTTCGCCGGGCCCGCACGGGTGTCGCCGACCCCGACCGGCCCACCGGCAGCTTCCTCTTCCTCGGCCCGACCGGTGTCGGCAAGACCGAGCTGGCCAAGGCGCTCGCCGAGTTCCTCTTCGACGACGAGCGCGCGATGGTCCGGATCGACATGAGCGAGTACGGCGAGAAGCACTCGGTCGCCCGCCTGGTCGGTGCGCCGCCCGGGTATGTCGGTTACGAGGAGGGTGGTCAGCTGACGGAGGCGGTGCGCCGGCGGCCGTACTCGGTGGTGCTGCTCGACGAGGTGGAGAAGGCGCACCAGGACGTCTTCGACGTCCTGCTGCAGGTGCTCGACGACGGCCGGCTCACCGACGGCCAGGGCCGCACGGTGGACTTCCGCAACGCGATCCTGATCCTGACGTCCAACCTCGGCTCGGGGGTGATCACCGACTTCACGCTCACCGAGGAGCAGCGGAAGGAGGCGGTGCTCGCGGTGGTCCGCTCCCACTTCAAGCCCGAGTTCCTCAACCGGCTGGACGACATCGTGGTGTTCGCCTCGCTCACCGGCGAGAACCTCCGGTCCATCGTGGACATCCAGATCGAGCGGCTCCGCCGCCGGCTGGCGGACCGCCGGCTGGCACTGCAGGTGACCGACGCGGCCCGCGGCTGGCTGGCCGAGCACGGGTACGACCCGATCTACGGTGCCCGGCCGCTGCGCCGCCTGGTGCAGTCGGCGATCGGCGACCGGCTGGCCAAGGCCCTGCTGGCCGGCGAGGTCCGGGACGGCGACACGGTGCTGGTGGACCTGGCCGACACAAAGGACGGCCTGACCGTGTCCGGCGTCTGATCCGACCGCCCACCGAATTCCTTGATCAGGAGGGTGGGGTGGCGGCTGGCGGGGAAAGACTGGAGCCATGCTGCGACGGAGCAAGAAGGACCGCGAGCTTGACGGGGCGATCAGGGAGTTGGCGGGTGCCGACACCCTCGCGTTCGGTGGGGTGGGCATCGCGTCGACGCTGCTTCCGGTCACCGAGGCCTACCAGCAGGTCGAGCAGGCTCTCGCCGAGCAGCCCGACGGGATGCGCCGCAGGCTCGACTGGCTGCTCGACCACGGCTCGCCGGCCGGTCGGGCGTACGCGGCCACCCTGCTCGGCCGCATCGACCCGGCGGCGGCCCGCGCCGCCTGGACGTCGATGCGCACCGACGAGCGGGAATTCACGACGTTCAGCGGCTGCGTGATGGGCCGCACAACCCTCCGCGAATACGCCACCGACCGGCTCGACGCGCCCGCATCCTGACCGCGCCCCGCCGTCCGCGGCAGGCCGCTGTGCGGGCACCCGGCGATCGCGCGTGATTGTTACCGTCTGCGTCCGACGCACGTGGAAGGGCGGTCGGGATGGACGGGTCGGTCCCGCGCTCGGCCTGCCGCGGCCGGCGCCGCCGCTGCGGTTCCTGGACGCCGCGACACTGCGCGCGGGCGCAGACTTCCCGGCCGACCGACGCCGGCTCGACGTTCCCGCGTCCACTCTGCTGCAGCCCCGCGTGCTCGAGTACGCCCGGGCGGAATGGCGTGGCTATTGACGGCGGGAACCAAGGGTTTCGGCTCGTGGCAGACCCCGTTTGGCGGCCGGGTCTGGCAGGGTACCGGTAGCGTGTTTTCGATCTTTGGAGGGAGAACCGTGTCGGATCCGATGAATCCGGCCGCGCCGGCGGCCCGGGAACGACCGAGCAGTGTCACCATTTCCAGCTACCTGCTCATGCTGGTCGCCGCGCTACAGGTGATCGGCCTCATCGTCGCGCTCTCGGTGATCGGTGCGACCCGCGAGGCATACAAGCAGGCGTTCGCCGGCACGAACATGGCCGACCAGGCCGAGACGATCGCAACCGCAAGTCTGATCGGCGGCGCCGTGCTGGGCCTGCTGGTGGCGATCGCGCTCGTCGTCCTGGCCATTCTCAACAACCGGGGCAAGAACGCGTCGCGCATCGTGACCTGGGTGCTCGGCGGCCTCTTCGTCTGCTGCTTGGGCGGGGCCCTGATTGTGAACGCGGCTGGCAACGCGTTCGGCGTGAACAACGCCGACGGCGCCAACGCGCCCGACCAGGCCGAGGTCCAGCGGGTCCTCAACGAGCACCTGCCCAGCTGGTACCGGCCGGTGAGTACGACGATCAGCGTTATCGCGTTGCTGGCCCTCCTGACGGCGCTGATCCTGCTGGCGCTGCCCAGGTCCAACGAGTTCTTCCGTAAGCCGCAGGCAGCATGGGAGCCGCCGGCGCCGGGCTCGGCGTACCCCGGCTATCCGCCGGCCGGTGGTCCCGGTGGCGCGCCGGGTCAGCAGCCCGGATACCAGCAGCCCGGGTACCAGCAGCCCGGGTACCAGCAGCCGATGCCGCCTCCGGGTGGGCCCGGTTCCCAGCCGCCAGGTGGTTCGCAGCCGCCGTACCCGCCCAGCAGTTGATCGGCCGGGGAGGCGTAGTCGAATCCCCCCGAGTAGGTTCCAGATCAGTGGACTCACCCGGGGGGATTCTTCATGTCGTACCCGATCGTGGGGCAGCCCCCCGCGGCTGGCCCGGCCCGCCGTCCGGCGGCGGTGACGGCCGCCGCGGCGCTCTTGGTGGTCATGGCGGTGGCCGGGGTGGCCTACGCCGTCGTCGGCGTGGTCAGCCTGAACGGGATCGTTGACCGCTTCCGGTCCGCGGCGGCCGGTACGGCAGCCAGCGGGCAGGACATCGACGGCGTCGCCGCCGCGCTGTGGGTCGGCCTGTCCGTCGCGGCCGCGGTCAACGTCGGCCTTGCGGCGCTGCTGACCGCGCTCGCCGTGGGCAACCTCCGGGGCGGTACGGGTGCCCGGGTCGCCACCTGGATCGTCTGTGGGCTCGGAGCGCTCTTCGGCTGCTGCGCTTTCGGGATCGTGGTAGGGCAGCGCGTGGTGCCGATCGACGTGTCGAACCGGGCCGACGTCGACCTGCTCCGCGCGTTGACCGACGCCTACCCGCGGTGGTGGGTGGCGGCCAGCGCCGCCCTTTCCGCCATGCAGGTCCTCGGCTACCTTGTGGTGGCGCTGTTGCTGGCGCTGCCTCCCGCGACCGCCTACTTCCGGCACCGACGGGCCGGCCATGGTCAGCACCCGCACGCAGCCCCGCCGCAGTCGTCCACTCCGCCGCCCCCGCCGGCGCATCCGTCGCCGCCCCCGTCACAGATCTGAGGTAGTCACCGGTGACCACCCCCGCCGACCGCCCCCTCGCCCTCGTCACCGGAGCGACTGCCGGGATCGGCGCCGCCTTCGCTCGGCGGCTTGCGGCCGACGGCTATGACCTCGTCCTGGTCGCCCGGGGCCGGGACCGCCTGGCCCGGTTCGCGACCGAACTGACGGCCGAGCACGGCGGCAGGGCGGAGGAACTGGCCGCAGACCTGTCCGAAGACGAGGGCTGCGGTCTCGTGGAGGAGCGCCTGCGCTCCGACCCGCCCGTCGACCTGTTGGTCAACAACGCGGGGATCAGCCTGAACACGCCCTTTCTCCGATCGACCGTCGCCGAGGAGGAGCGGCTCCTGCGGCTCAACGTCCACGCCGTCATGCGGCTGACCCTGGCGGCGGTGCAACGGATGACCGTGCGGAGGCATGGATCGGTGATCAATGTCTCTTCGGTGGCCGGGTTCGGTCCGGTGATGCCGGGCTCGACGTACTCGGCAAGCAAGGCCTGGGTCACGAATTTCAGCGAGTCGATCGCCCTCTCGGTACGGCCGTTCGGCGTCCGCGTCATGGCGGTCTGCCCCGGATACACGCGTACCGAGTTCCACGAACGCGCCGGGATCGACATGTCGAAAACGCCGACATGGCTGTGGCTGCAGGCCGACGACGTGGTCCGGGCCGCGCTGCACGACCTGTCCCAAGGCAAGGACGTCTCCGTGCCGGACTGGAAGTACAAGACGGCGGTCTTCGCTCTCCGCCATACCCCACGCCGCCTGCTGCGGGCCGCTATGCGGGACACCCGGGGCCGGATCAGCCGGGATCAGCCGACCTAGCGCCGGCACGCGACCCACAGGAAACGGTCAGGTTCAGCGCAGTACCCTTGTCCTCCATGAGCGACCGCGACGACCTGCGTAAATTCATCACTGACTTCGGAGTGGTGCACGAGCGCGTGACGTTGTCGTCCGGTCGTGAGTCGGACTGGTACGTCGATCTGCGGCGGGTGACTCTGCACCACGCCGCAGCGCCTCTGGTCGGCCGGGTTCTGCTGGACCTGACCGCGGACTGGGAGTACGACGCGGTCGGCGGGCTGACGCTGGGCGCCGACCCGGTGGCCCTGGCGATGCTGCACGCCGTACCGGTCGGGCGCCGCCTGGACGCGTTCGTGGTGCGCAAGACCGAGAAGACGCACGGCCTGCAGCGACGGATCGAGGGTCCGGACGTCGCCGGCCGGCGCGTGCTGGCGGTGGAGGACACCTCCACGACGGGTGCCAGTGTGCTAACCGCCGTCGAGGCATTACGCGAAGGTGGCGCCGAGGTGGTGGGAGTAGCGGTTATCGTCGATAGAGGCGCCGGCGATGCCGTGCGGTTGGCCGGATTGCCCTATCGGGCTGCCTACACGTTGGGCGATCTCGGCCTGGCGGCTGGATAGGTTTGCCGATTCGGATCCGCTGATATGCAGGCGGGTCGATGCTGTTGGTGGAAGGATGGAAGACGTGGGAACTGCGTTGGCCGAAATGACGATGCCTCAAATCTCGCCGCTCGCCGGTGAGCCGATCGAGCGCGCCGATGCCGAGAGGCTCGCGGGCGTCCTGAAGGCGCTTGCCGACCCTGCCCGGCTGCGGCTGCTCAGCCTCATCCAGTCGGCGCCGGAAGGCGAAGCGTGCGTGTGCGACCTCACCGCGCCGCTCGGCCTCTCGCAGCCGACGGTGAGCCACCACTTGCGGATCCTCACCGAGGCGGGGCTGCTCGAGCGGGAGAAGCGGGGCGTCTGGGCCTACTACCGGCTCGTGCCGTCCGCGATCGCCACGATCGCGGATCTGCTCACCCCGCCGCGCAAGCGCGCCACCAAGCGGGCCCGCTGAGCTAGCGACGGTCGCTCGGCGTCCGCCCGGTCCGGGCGGCGCCGGCGATCCGGTTAGTCGACCGCTGGCGCTGAACCCTGCCCTGCGGGTGGCCGTTTCTTGTGCGGCGTCAGGGGCGCTCGTCTCGCGTCCGGTGTGCCCCGATGTGGCCCTTCGACTCGCCCTTGGCGGCTTCGGCGGCCCCGCCTGCCCCTGAGGGGGTCGCCACGGCTGCGGCGCGTTGCCGGGCGCGGCGGTCCCGCACGATCTCGATGAAGATCGGCAGCACCGAGATCAGAACGATCACGCCCACCACCGGCAGGATGTACTTGTCGACATCCGCGGGGTTGATGACGGAGATGATCGACTCGGCCAGGTAGTAGCCGGCCAGGATGATGCCGTCGGTCCAGAGCAGGCCGCCGATGACGTTCCACAGCAGGAACTGGCGGGCTGGCATGCCGAGTACGCCGGCCACCGGGTTGAGGAAGGTGCGGACGATCGGGATGACGCGGGCCAGCACCACGGCCTTCGCCGGGCCGACCTTCTCGAAGTAGTACTCCGCCTTCTCGACGTACTCCCGCTTGAAGAGGCGCGAGTCCGGCCGGTCGAACATCCGGCGGCCGTAGCGGGCGCCAAGGAGGTGGCCGAGCTGGGCGCCGACGATGGCGCAGATGGGTGCGCCGATCAGCAGCCCCGCGAGCGGCAGCCGGGTGCCTGCGCCAAAGATCGCATCCGCCACCGGCGACGCCGCGACGCCGGCCAGGAAGAGCAGCGAGTCACCGGGGAAGAAGAAGCCGACCATCAGGCCCGTCTCGGCGAAGAGGATGGCCCACACCCCGATCAGGCCGAAGGTCTGTAGCAGATACTTCGGGTCGATCGGGTTTAGTGCGAGCTGGTCGGAGAGGGCGCGGGTCTTCTCGACGGTGTCCACGGCCACAAAGGGTACCGGGGCCGCTCTTCGCCCGGGCGCGGGTCGCCGCCATGGTGGCGACGGCGAGATCCCGCCAACCGCTGCCCACCAGGAAAAACCGAGCCGACCGATGGACCGGGCCGGACCGCCGTCAGCGGTAGTCCTCGTCCATGTCCACCACGCGGGCCTGCTCCACGGCGTCCCAGTCGTTGACCTCGAAGCCGCGACTGACCTCCGGCTCGTCGCGCGCCGGGTCGGCGACGGTGGCCTGCTCCTGAGCGTCGCCTTCCGGTGCCTCTGGATCGCGCTCGTCCGGGCTGAGGTGGTCGCCGGGGGCGAAGTCCTCGTCGGGCTGGCCCATCCCCGCCTCCTTCCGATGGCTGATGCTGCCCTTACCGTACGAGGTCGAGCCGGCTGCCGGAGCAGCGGGCGGGGCAAACGCGGCGGACCGGATCACGGGTCAGGTGCGGACGGCGGCAAGTTCTGCGGGATACTGCGCGCAGAGACTGCGCGTATCGGCGCAAACGGACATCAGCGGCCGGCACCGCCGGCAGCGGCCAGTAAGGAGCGTTCTAATGCCTATCGCTTCCCCCGAGGTATACGCGGAGATGCTCGACCGCGCCAAGGCCGGCGCGTTCGCCTACCCGGCCATCAACGTGACGTCCTCGCAGACCCTCAACGCGGCGCTGCGTGGCTTCGCCGAGGCCGAGAGCGACGGCATCGTCCAGGTCTCGACCGGTGGTGCGGAGTACCTGTCGGGTCCCACCGTCAAGGACATGGTCACCGGGGCGGTGGCCTTCGCCGCCTTCGCCCGCGAGGTGGCCAAGAAGTATCCGGTCAACATCGCCCTGCACACCGACCACTGCCCGAAGGAGAAGCTCGACAAGTTCGTCCGACCGCTGATGTCGCTGTCGCAGGAGCGGGTGGCGCGGGGCGAGGAGCCGCTCTTCCAGTCCCACATGTGGGACGGTTCCGCGGTGCCGGTGGCAGAGAACATGCGGATCGCCGCGGAGCTCCTGGACGAGGCCGCGCGGGCACACGTCGTACTGGAGATCGAGGTCGGGGTCGTCGGCGGTGAAGAGGACGGCGTCGAGGGCGCGATCGACCACAAGCTCTACACCAACGTCTCCGACGGGATGCAGATGGTCGAGGCGCTCGGTCTCGGCGAGAAGGGCCGGTACATGGCCGCTCTCACCTTCGGCAACGTGCACGGCGTGTACAAGCCGGGCAACGTCAAGCTCCGTCCGGAGATCCTCAAGGAGATCCAAGACGCGGTCGGCGCCAAGTACGGCAAGGAGAAGCCGCTCGACCTGGTGTTCCACGGCGGGTCCGGCTCGCTGCTGGAGGAGATCCGCGCCGCGCTCGACTACGGCGTGGTGAAGATGAACATCGACACCGACACCCAGTACGCGTTCACGCGCCCGGTCGCCGACCACATGTTCCGCAACTACGACGGGGTTCTCAAGGTCGACGGCGAGGTCGGCAACAAGAAGATGTACGACCCGCGGGTCTAGGGCAAGGGCGCCGAGGAGGGCATGGCGAAGCGGGTCGTGCAGGGGTGCGAGAACCTCTGCTCCACCGGCACGACGCTGTC
>DASVMV010000220.1:0-2158 GCA_036384155.1 Micromonosporaceae bacterium | reverse complement strand
GGCCCGGTTCGGGGCAACCGCGCTGCTGCGCGCCGGCCTGGTGGTGGAGGTGGCGACCCACCTCACCCTCGCCGCGACCACCACACCGCTGGTCGCGGCGGCGGTCCTTGTCGTCTTCGGCATCCACACGATGGGGTGGGGCGTGATCGTCGTGACGCTGCGCCAACGGCTCGTACCAGCCGGGCTGCTCGGCCGGGTGGGCAGCGTCTACGGCCTGCTCGACCTGGGCGGAGCCGCGCTCGGTTCGCTCCTCGGCGGACTGCTCGCCCGGCTCCTCGGCGTCACCGGGCCGTTCTGGATAGCCGCCGCCGTGATGGCCGGCATCGCCGCGGTCGCGTGGCGGCCACTAGGCCGTGCCGACACCACGCGCCAAGCCGGACCCGAATGACGGGTACGGGTCAGATCGCCGGATCAGGCCGCCGCATCGACGGTCCGTTCGAAGATGTCCGACTCGTAGGCGGCGCTCATCCCGACCGCACGGTAGAGCCGTGCCGCCTCAGTGGGATTGCTGAGGTCCACGCCCAGGCCGGCGTACTCGCGTCCCTTGGCGGCGTAACAGGCGAACGCGCGGCCGAGCAGGGCAGCGCCCACCCCCCGCCGACGGTATTCGCGCAGCACCGCCAGGTTCTTCACCCAGCCCTCGTTCTGGTCCAGGGCCTGGTCGGCGGACTGCAGGATGCCAGCCGGCTCGCCGTCGACGAACGCGAGAAACCACTCGTCGTACGCCACGCTGGGCAGCACCGCCACCCGCTCGCGCCACTGCTCGTACGTCCCCTGCTGGTAATCCGGCGTGTCCCGAAACGCCGTGTCGAGGATCCGGTGGAACAGCCGCATCTCGTCGTCGTCGGACGGCTCGACCGGCCGGATCTGGACGCCGGGCGGCGGCGCTGGCGGCTCGGCGGACACCCCGGCCAGGGAGCGGCGCATGCGGGCGTACCGCTTGACGAACTCGAAGCCGGCGGCGCGCAGGGTGCCGATCCACCGTTCCTCGGTGGGGATCGCCCCGGCCCGCAGCGTTATCTTGGCGAACCCGACCTCGGCGGCCCGCTCGGCGGCCCGCTCCAGCTGCCGGGCCAGCAGCGGCGCCTGGGCCGGCCCGCCCCGCTCGGGATGCACGTACACCTCGACGAACTCGCGCTCGCCACCCCGCTGGTTTTCCAGGTAAGCCCAGCCGACGACCGATCCCTGCGGGTCCACCGCGAGCCACGAGTCGCGGGCCGGGTCCACATTGGGCGCGGTCAGGGCCTCCCGCACGTCCTCGGGGCTGAAGTCGGGGTGGCCGACGGCCGCGATGTCACTGGCGTGCACGACGGCGAGGATCGCTGAGGTGTCGTCGAGGGTCGGGCGGCGGGTGGTCCAACCGGCGGGAAACGTCACGCCGAGGATTCAAGCCCAGACCGGTCCGTAACGCGCGCTATTTTGCCGGCCCCTCGGCCTCCAGCGCCTCCATCGCCGCCTCAGCCTCGCCGGCATGCCGGCCGGCCGCGACCACCGACCGCTCGGCGGTCTTGCGGGCCAGCTTGCGGCGGCTCACCTCCTGCTCGGCCTCGGCCCTGCGCCGCTCCAGATCGGCCAGCGCGGCCTCGATCTCCGCGAGGGCGGCGGTGCTGTCCCGCTCGGCCGCCGCGGCGCGCTCCAGGTCGGCCTCGGTCCGCTTCTGCTCGGTACGCGCCTTCGCCAGTTCGCGGTCGAGCGCCTTGCGCTGGGCGGCGCGGGCCGCCTCCGCCGCCTTGCGGGACCGCTCGGCCGCTTTGGTGCCGGCCGTCTCACGTTCCTTGGCCGACCGCTTGGCGGGCGCCTCCGGTTCCTCGGTGACCAGGCGCAGCTGCGGCCGAGGCACCTCGCCGAACCCGGCGTATGTCGCGGCCCGCACCAGCCGGCCGGAGCGCACCTGCGCAGCGACATCGGCGTCGGACAGCGCCGCGTTGAACGTAGCCTCCACCTCGCCCAGCGGCAGCTTGCTCGCAGACAGTCCCGGGGCCTCTTCGGCCGCGAGCGCCCTGGCCTGCGCCACCAGGGCGTTCACGGCGCCACGCCGCTGGGCGGACAGTTCCCGCAGCTGCGGCCCGCGCAGCTCCCGCTGGGCGGCGCGCAGCGCGGCGGACAGTTCGACCAGCTCCTCGATCAGGTCGGGGCGCCGGATGGCCAGCAGGTTGAC
>DASVMV010000219.1:0-32264 GCA_036384155.1 Micromonosporaceae bacterium | reverse complement strand
TGCACGTCCCGAACTCCGAGCTGCCGGAGGTGCTGTCGGCCATCCACACGCTGCTCCGCCCCGGCGGCCTGTTCTTCCTCGGCGTCTACGGCGGAGTTCAGGAGGAGGGCATCGCCGAGCGGGACTGGCACGATCCGCCCCGGTTCTTCTCGTTCCGTACCGACGAGCAGATCCAGCGGTTTGCGGCCCGGCACTTCGACATTTTCGACTTCCATGTGGTCCGCACGGATCAGTTCCGTTTCCAGTCGTTGACCCTGCGCCGCCCGTAGCCGAGCCGAAACGCTCCGGCTATGCCGAGGCGATCGTGCTTCGCGGCCGGTACGCCATCGCGAACGGCGACTGGTTGCCTCACCATGAAAGACATGCCACTGGAGAGGCTATGGCACGCCGTGTTCGGCGGGCCGCGGCAGGAACTGGTGAAAGCACGGCGGGACGAAGCCGAGCGGCGTGTCGTGGGCGCGTTCGCCTACGAGCAGGCGGACCTGTTGCGAGACGCCCGACTAACGCGGGAAGAGGCGGTGGCCGCCATCGCCGAGCGCTTTCCTCGGCTCAGTCGGGAACAGGTGGAGCAGGCGCTGGCCCGCGGCCTGTTCGAGTCAATGTGGTGATCGACCGGATTGTCACGGCAAGGAGCAGCCGATGATCGTGCAAGTTCTACTGCCGGGCCCGCGCCGCCGCCGAGCACCCCCCCCCCCCGATCGAGCCAGGACGCGTCCGCCGGTCGCACCCGCATCGGCCGTGAACCGGTCTTCGATCGCCGCCTAGATCGCTTCAGCATCGCTGGTGGTACGCGTTGCGGCGGGGCCGCTGCTCCGGGTCGAGCCAGGCCGGTGGGAGAAACTCCGGCCGCCCATCGTTGGCCAGGCGGACGGACCAGCCGTGATGATGGATCTGTCGGTGATGGGCTCGGCACAGCAGCACCGAGTTGCGCAGGCTGGTCTCGCCGCCGTCAGCCCAGTGCACGATGTGGTGGCCCTCCGCCCAACGCGGTGGCCGATCACAGCCGGGAAAGGCGCAGCCGCGGTCCCGCAGCACCAAGGCCCGACGAAGCGGTCCCGCAATTAGGCGGCGCTGCCGACCGAGATCGAGGACCTGACCGTTGCCGCCGAGCACAGCGGGCAGGATGTTGGCGTCACACGCCAGCCGGCGCACCGTCTCCGGGGCAAGGCGCAGCCCGGTATCCAGCGATCCGGCGGCAAGCCGCCCGACCAGCGGCTCGAAGGAAGTGGTGACCACGACCTGCGTGACGTCACCCCCGTGATCCGGCAAATCTCCAGTGCGCAAGGCGAGGCGGCAGATGTCGGCCAGGGCGTCGTGACGCCGTTGGCCCGGGCTGCGGCCGTCATCGGCACCGGTGGGCGCGCACAACGGCTCGATCGCCGCTCTGAACAGCGCCGCGGCCTCCGAGTCGAGGCTGCCGGTCAGCCGGACCCGGCCGTCGGGCAGCGCGGAGAGGGTCACGTGCCGGTGCCGCTCGGCGCGCTCTTCGGCTGCGGCCAGCAGTCGCCGCTCTGCGTCGGCGGCTATCTCGGGCGCGACGTGGAACAGGATCCGTTCACCGAGCCGCTGCAGCACCGGCGGATCGAACTGCGCCGCCCAGTCGAGCAGCAGGTGAGTTGCCTTTTGGGCCGCCGCTGCGCCAGCCTGATCATGAACCGTGGCCACGGTGTCTGCCACCGCCCTGGCCTGCTCCGAGGTGACTACGCCCTTGGCGAGGGCGGCCCGCACTGCCGCAGGGGCGGCATTGATTGCGTCGGCGTCCCCGACCAGCCGCCGTGCGGCCCGGATCGACAGGTGGAGCCGCTCACGCAACCACACAGCGGTCGACGACGCCCCGTGCGCCACCGGTGTGCCGCGGCCGTCGATCTCACGGACCAGGGCTAACTTGAGCGCCGCGAGCCGCTGCTCCAGGGCGTGCACCGCGTCGAGCGTGCCAATCAGGTCCGACTCGGGCAGCGCCCAGGCCGAGGCGTGCAGACAGGAAGCGATCCCCTCGTCCGCCAGCCTCAGCCCCGCCAACATGGCCCAAGATTAGAACGCTAGTACGACAGAATCGCGGGTCTCCGCAGCTGGGGCCGACTACGACACCGAGGAACCGCGAAAGCGGCACGCCGGTCTGGGTGGCCGTCTGGAGCTGTCCGGAGTCGGAGTTGACGGTGTAGACCTCCCAGGGGTCGTTTGCGGATGTGCTCGTATCGGGCGTCCGCGCCGCACGTCGCGGTGCAGACCCGACCACCCGACTCACGCCCTGAAGTTCGACGGCGCGCCGGCGGCGAAACAGCTTGATCATCCCCTCATCCTTGTCTAGGTAGCTTTCGAAGCAAGCGCAGTTCTGGTCGTGGACCTCCAACCGGTTACATGTTGCGCACCGCCGCCGGTGCGTCCGCTGGACGTCAGCCCGACGGCATGTCTTGCCGCCCGCCGGGTAGATCCGGCTAGCAGCGGCAAGGGGGGATGATGGCGGGATCGTGGCTGACGGGATCGTGGGCCCATGCCACCCCCGACCATCGTGCGCGGCGCGGTCGTCGCAATCGAAGCGTGGCGAAGCCCGTGGGGCGTCGACCCCTGACGCGGCTAACCGTCGCCAGCCTGGCGGCACACGTCGTTTTCGAGCTGGGAGCCGGCGTCGGTCTGCCGCTCGCCTCGGTCCTCGGGCCGTCCGCTGCTACCGGCTTCTGGACGCTCGTTACCGGCGGTGTCTGGGTTGCGAGCGCTCGCGACGCGTCCGCGGACAAGGTGTTGGCGGCGGCGAACGGCTTCGGGCTTGCTGCGATATCGGCTCATCTGCTCGGCTGGCCAACTCGTCGGACCCGAACAGGTCTGCCCTGGTTACAGGATTGCGAGGGGCTGGGACCCGAATTGATGCCCTTCTACAACCCGATCCTCTACTTCTCGGGCGCGACCGGGCTACTCGCCATCGTGCGGGAGAACCGCACCGCCCCCGTGCAACTGCCGATGGCCATGCTCGGACTCTCGCCAGCACTGATCGCGTACCAGCATTGGGAACACCGGCGATTGCGGAGGCAGGCGCACACCCGTCCCGGGTGGTGGAACCGCCGGCTGCAGCGCCTAGCCGCCACGCCATAACGCGAGCATCTGCGGGCTACCGACAGCCGTTGGATTGCTCCGTGCCAGAGAGTGCGGCGCCGAGCGATGACCTACGCTGCGAGCTCGCCCTGAGCCCGGAGGAACGCCGATGGCTGCGTGCGGTTGTGAGCACCGCCCACCCACACCGCGGCCGCGAGGATCACGCCGACTTGAGCGGCTGGATGCTGTCGAGGGAGTCGCCGAGCGCGTCCCTTTCGACCTCGAGGTCGTACCGGTTCTGCAGGTTGATCCAGAACAGGTCCGTCGTGCCGAAGTAGCGCGAGAGGCGGAGGGCAGTGTCGGCCGTGATACGCCGCTTGCCGTGGACGATCTCGTTGATCCGCCGTGGCGGTACGCCGATGGCCACGGCGACCCTGTGTTGAGTGATCTTGAGTGGCTCGATGAAGTCGTCCATCAGGACCTCGCCCGGGTGGATCGGGGGCAGCTTGCTCATCTCGGTCACCTCCTAGTGGTAGTCCACGATCTCGACGTTCTCTGGGCCAGTCTCGGTCCACCTGAAGCAGATCCGCCACTGCTCGTTGATGCGGATGCTGTGTTGTCCCCGGCGGTCGCCCCTGAGCGACTCCAGCCGGTTGCCGGGAGGCGAACGAAGGTCGTCCAGGGTCACGGCGGCATCCAAGATCACGAGCTTTCGCAACGCCGTTCGAAGGACGCGAGGGTCGAGTGACTTGATGCGTTCACGTTGCCAGAGCCGCTCCGTGTCTCGGTCCTCGAACGACCTGATCACGGGTCAAGTATAACGTATCGCGTTAATAACGCTAGACGTTAAACCGGAATTCCACGACATCGCCGTCCTGCATGACGTAGTCCTTGCCCTCGATCCGCACCCGGCCGGCCGCCTTGGCGGCGGCCATCGAGCCGGCCAGCACCAGATCCTCGTACGACACCACCTCGGCCTTGATGAAGCCGCGCTGGAAGTCGGAGTGAATCACGCCGGCGGCCTCCGGCGCGGTCGCCCCCACCGGGATGGTCCAGGCCCGCGCCTCTTTCGGGCCGGCGGTGAGGTACGTCTGCAGCCCGAGCGTGCGGAAGCCGACCCGGATCAGCTGGTGTAGACCCGGCTCCGCCTGGCCGATCGACTCCAGCAGTTCCCGGGCCTCTTCCTCCGGTAGTTCGATCAGTTCCGACTCGACCTTGGCGTCCATGAAGACCGCCTCAGCCGGAAAGACCAGCGCCTGCAGTTCTTCGAGGAAGTCCGCGTTGGCCAGTTCCTCCTCGTCGACGTTGAAGACGTACAGAAAGGGCTTCGCCGTCAGCAGGTGCAGCTCGCGCAGCTCGGCCATGTCGATGCCGGCCTCTTTGGCCTTGCCGTACAGCGTGGCTCCGGTGTTGAGCAGTTCGGCCGCCTGCTTTGCCGCGGCGAGTGCCGGGGCGCGGTCCTTGCGTACCCTGCTCTCCTTCTCCAGCCGCGGCAGCGCCTTCTCGATCGTCTGCAGGTCGGCGAGGATCAGCTCGGTGTTGATCGTCTCGATGTCGTCCGCCGGCGAGACCTTGCCATCGACATGCACCACGTTGGGGTCGGAAAAGGCGCGTACGACCTGGCAGATCGCCGCGGCGTCGCGGATGTTGGCCAAAAATGCGTTGCCGCGGCCCTGCCCCTTGGAGGCGCCGCGCACCAGGCCGGCGATGTCGACGAACGACACCGGCGCCGGGATGATCTTCTGCGAGTCGAAGATCTCGGCGAGCTTGTGCAGCCGCTCGTCGGGCAGGCCGACCACACCGACGTTGGGCTCGATCGTGGCGAACGGGTAGTTCGCGGCGAGCACGTCGTTCTTGGTCAGCGCATTGAACAGGGTGCTCTTGCCGACGTTGGGCAGGCCGACGATGCCGATGGTGAGACTCACGGGCCGCCAGTCTACGCGCCGGGGCGGTGGCGAATCCGGCTGGTCAACGAGGAAGCCGTCCGGGTGCTGCCGACACAGATACGGCAACGACGCCGGCGGACGAGCCGCCGGCGTCGCATCTTCTCTCGCCGGTCTCCGGCGGCCGGCGAGGGCCGACCCGCCAAAGCGACCAACTAGGACGTGGGCCGAACCGTCGGCGCCACGGTCGGGCGGCTCTCCTCGCCGGCCGGCTTGGTCTCCGGCGCTCCGCTCGGGTGGTTACCCGGCCCGGCGGACGGGTGCGTCGCCGGCGCCTTGCTCGGGCGGGAGGCCGGGGCCTTGCCCGTCGCGGTCTTAGCAGCCTCGTGCGCGGCCAGCACGCCGTCGCAGTAGCCGCTGACCTTGTCCTTGCTACCCGCGGTTGTGATCAGCGCCTGGAACGCGGGGCTCTCCAGCGCCTTGCCCGAGTTGTCGCCGGCGCCGGCGGCGTACGCCTTGCACAGGCCGACCATCGACGGCGACGGCGATGCCGAGCCGGCCTTCTTCGCTTCAGTGGTCGACGGCTTGCCGGTGGCGTGCGCGGACGGCTTCGCCGTCGGCGCACTCAACGGGTTGGGCAGCACGCCGGACGAGGCGGCCAGCGCCACGCCGCCGGTGGCGGTGATCGCGACCGCCGCGGCAGCGGCAGCCTTCAGGGTCAGGAGCTTGGCGAGCATTGAACGTCTCCGGGGTTGAGGGACAGGTCCGAGATTCGCAGCACGGTAGGCCGCCAGGGCAGCTTGTTCGCCGGCCAGCTCATCGGAATGCGCGTCGAAGCGCATGGCGTTGAGAAGCCGGACGAGGCTGTCGGGCCCGTCCTGGGGGCTCGCCGCGGTGCCAGCCAGCAGCCGCTCGGCGGCTCCGCGGTCGATCCGGCTTTGGCGTTGTGTGCTCATCTCATGTTCCTCAGCGTCGCGGGCGCCGCTGGCGTCACTCTCGCCCGTATCGGTGTCGCGTAGGAAACGGTCTCCTCGGGCTGGCCCAGTCGCTCCGCCAGGCGGCGCAGGCCCCGATAGGCGGCGGTCCGTACGGCACCGACCCGCTTGCCGAGCACGCGCGCCGCCGACGCCGTGTCCAGCCCCATGACGACGCGCAGCATGACCGCCTCTGCCTGATCGCGGGGCAACGTACGGATCAGCTGGATCGCCCACGCCGTGGACATCGCGTCCAGCGCGAGCGCTTCCGGATCCTCGTTCCCGGGTCGGTCTGCCGTCTCCTCGGGCGGCACCAGCGCGACGGGGCGACGGCCGACCCGGCGGAGGTGATCCAGCGCCCGGTGGCGGGCGATGGTGGCGGCCCAGCCCCGGAACCCGTCGAAGTCGCCGCGGAAGGTGCGCAGGTCGCGGGTGATCTGCAGCCACGTCTCCGAGGCGACGTCGTCCGCGGCGTCTTTCACGACGACCCGCAGATAGCGCAGCAGCAGCGGCTGGACCGCGCGGTAGACCTGGCGGAACGCCTCCTCGTCCCCGGCCTGCGCGGCCGCGACCGCGGCGGTCAGTCCGTCCGTGCTCAGCTGCGCTCGCGCTCCGCCATTACGCACCGGCATCCCGTACGACCCCTGCCACGTCGACTATCCCTGCACCGACTCAAAGCCGGCCCGACAGTACTACCACTTCTTCAGCGCCCCGGGACCACCACCCGTCACGTCGCCACGAAAAGTCGATCATTGTCGATACCGAGGTATGTCGATATGCTCCGGTCACCCCCATCGGCCCTCGCGTACCGGAGACCACCATGTCCCTCGCGCGCCGCAGCCTCGCCGTCCTGTCCGCCATCGCCGCCACCCTCGCCCTCGTCGCCGCTCCCGCCGGGGCCGCCACCCCCGACGCCGGACCACCACCGAGCTCGATGGCCAGCATGGGCGACTCGATCACCCGCGGTTTCAACGCCTGCGGCTGGTACGTCGACTGCCCCTCCCGATCGTTCAGCACCGGCGACTACTCCACGGTCAACAGCCACTACCTGCGTATCCGGGCGGTCAACTCCGCCATCAACGGGCGCAACTACAACGACGCGCGCTCCGGCGCCAAGTCCGCAGACATGTACGGCCAGGCGGGCACCGCGGCTTCCCAGGGCGTGCAGTACGTGACGATGCTGATCGGCGCCAACGACGCCTGCACCAGCTCGGAGTCGACCATGACGTCGCTCGCGACGTTCCGGGCCAACGTCGATTCCGGACTGAACCGGCTGAAGGCGGGCCTGCCGAACGCCAAGTTGTACGTGATGAGCGTCCCCGACATCTACCGCCTGTGGTACGTCGGCAAGAGCAGTTTCAGCGCGCTGAGCGCGTGGTCGAGCTTCGGGATCTGCCAGTCCATGCTCGCCAACCCCACGTCCACGGCGCAGGCCGACATCGACCGGCGTACCAGGGTGCGGCAGCGGGTGATGGATTTCAACAGCCAGCTCGCGCAGGCCTGCGTCGCGTACGGCGCCAACTGCCGCTTCGACGGCAACGCCGTCTTCAACTACCCGTTCTCGCTGAGCCAGCTCTCCGGGTGGGACTACTTCCACCCCAACACCGGCGGGCAGCAGGTGCTGGCCAGTGTCTCGTACGCCGCCGGCTTCGCCTGGTAGCGCACACGCCCGGCATCCCCGCCCACGCACACGTCCGATTTCCGCGAGCCACCCCCTCCGGCCTGGTGCAGTATCGATGGCGTGGACCTGGACTTCGAGCGGTGCTATCGGGCGGTGGACAGCCGTGACCAGCGGTTCGACGGCTGTTTCTACACGGGCGTCACGTCGACGGGCATCTACTGCCGGCCGTCCTGCCCGGCCGTGACGCCGAAGCGACGCAATGTTCGCTTCTACCCGTCGGCGGCGGCGGCCCAGCGCGCGGGCTTCCGAGCCTGCCGGCGCTGCCGGCCGGACGCCGCACCGGGCTCGCCGGAGTGGGACGTGCGCGCCGACGTGGTGGGCCGGGCCGTCCGGCTGATCCGGGACGGCGTCGTGGACCGCGAAGGCGTGCCGGGGCTGGCGAGCCGGCTCGGCTATACCGAGCGGCACCTCAACCGCATGGTGACCGCGGAACTGGGCGCCGGCCCGCTCGCCCTCGCCCGGGCGCAGCGTGCGCAGACCGCCCGCATCCTGGCCGAGACGACCGACCTCGGGCTGGCCGACATCGCGTTCGCCGCCGGCTTCAGCAGCGTGCGACAGTTCAACGACACGGTGCGCGAGGTCTACGGCGTACCGCCGTCGGGGTTGCGTCACCCGGGCCGCCGCGGGCCGGCGGAGACGAACGGCGGCATGGTCCGCCTGCGGTTGGCCTACCGCCCCCCGTTGCACGCCGGCGCGTTGCTCGACTTCCTGGCGCTGCGGGCGATTCCCGGGGTCGAGGAGGTGGCCGCCGGATCGTACCAGCGGGCGCTGCGACTGCCGCACGGCCCGGCCACCGTTAACCTGGCGCCCCGGCCGGGCTCCGTCGAGGCGACGCTGCGGCTCACCGACGTACGCGATCTCGCCCCCGCGGTGGCCCGCTGCCGCCGGCTGCTCGACCTCGACGCCGACCCCGAGGCCATCGATGCCACACTCGCCGCCGACCCCGCACTCGCCGCCGCGGTGGCAAAGGACCCAGGCGTACGGGTACCGCGGTCGGTAGACGGCTTCGAAATGGCCGTACGGGCGATCGTCGGCCAGCAGATCTCGGTGTCCGGCGCCCGTACGGTGCTGGCCCGGCTGGTCGCCGCCGCTTCCGCCCGCCACCAGGCTGATCAAGGGATCGGCGGCAGCGAAGGGCCCGCCGAGCGCCGGGATTCCCTTGGTCAACGAGAAGAAGCGGCCGGGTCGCCGGCGCTGCAGGCGGTCCCGACGCCCGAGGAGGTTCTCGACCTACCGGACGGGGCATTCGCCATGCCGGCGTCCCGGCGGGCCACGATCCGCTCGCTCGCCAGGATGGTCGCCGACGGCGGCCTCGACCTCGAACCCGGCGCCGACCGGGCGGAAGCGACCGCACGACTGGGCGCACTGCCCGGGATCGGGCCGTGGACGTGCGGCTATGTCGCGATGCGCGGCATCGGCGACCCGGACGTCTTCCTCCCCACCGACCTGGGCGTCCGCCGGGGAGCCGCGGCGCTGCGCCTGCCCGACGAGCCAGCCGCGCTCGAGGCACACGCCGCGCTATGGCGGCCCTGGCGGTCGTACGCCGTGATCCGGCTCTGGACCGCGACCGCTACTGACCATGACCAGACGAGGAGATTGCCGTGAACAGCACGATCATTCCCACCCCGGCGGGCCCGCTGACGGTCCTTGCCAGTGCCGACGGCGCCGTACGGGCCGCGGGTTTCGGCACCGACGCCGACGCGTTGCTCGCCCTCGTTCACCCGACGCTGCGCGAGCCGGTACGGCCGATGGCGGACCTCGGTCCGATCACCACCGCCGTCACGTCCTATCTCGATGGCGATTTGACCGCGATCGACGAGGTGCCCGTCGAGCAGCACTCGCACGGGTCGTTCCTGGTCGACGCCTGGCGGCTGCTGCGCCGGATCAAGCCCGGTCAGCCGGTGACCTATACGGCCTTCGCCACGCTGGCCGGCCGGCCGCGGGCGGTACGCGCTGCCGCCGCGGCCTGTGCCCGCAACGCCGCCGCCCTGTTCGTGCCGTGCCACCGGGTGCTGCGCAGCGACGGCACGCTGGGGGGCTACCGCTACGGGCTGCCGGTCAAGGCGTGGCTGCTCGACCACGAGGCCGGTCGCGGTGCGCGCAGCAGCCGCGGCCAGTAGTAACCGCGGGGTATTGCCGAGGCGGGAGGCCGCTGGGATCCGACCGAAACGCGTTCGCGGATCCCGCATGGGCCTTCGTAGCATCGACCCATGACGGACCCGGTGAGCAGCCGGCGAGCCACCGTCCCCGACCGTCCCACGCTGGACGGGCTGGCGGACAAGTGGGCACGACGCTGGCAGGAGGCGCAGACGTACGCGTTCGACCGGTCGAAGGCCCGGGCGGACGTATACGCCATCGACACTCCGCCGCCGACCGTATCCGGCGAGCTGCACATGGGGCACGTCTTCTCCTACACCCACACCGACACCGTCGCCCGCTTCCAGCGCATGCGCGGCAAGGCCGTGTTCTATCCGATGGGCTGGGACGACAACGGCCTGCCCACCGAGCGCCGGGTGCAGAACGTGTACGGCGTGCGGTGCGATCCGGCGCTGCCGTACGACCCGGAGTGGCGGGCGCCTGCTACCCCGGTGAGCGCCGCGGCGCGCGACAACCCGACCGCGATCTCCCGGCGGAACTTCATCGAGCTGTGCGAACGGCTGACGGCCGACGACGAGCAGGCGTACGAGGAGCTGTGGCGGCACCTCGGGCTGTCGGTCGACTGGTCGATGACGTACACCACGATCGGTCGGGCCGCCCGCACCGCCGCGCAGCGGGCGTTTCTGCGCAACCTCGCCCGCGGCGAGGCGTACCTCGCCGAGGCACCGACCCTGTGGGACGTCGGCTTCGGCACGGCGGTGGCCCAGGCCGAACTCGAGGACCGCGAGCGACCGGGCGCCTACCACACGCTGCGCTTCCTCACGGTCGATCCCGGCCCGGACGGCCGGCAGCGACCGGAGGTGTACGTCGACACGACCCGTCCCGAACTGCTGCCCGCGTGTGTCGCGCTGGTCTGCCGTCCGGACGACGCGCGGTACGCCGCGCTTGTCGGCGGTCGGGTGCGCACCCCGCTGTTCGGGGTCGAGGTGCCGGTGTACGCCCATCCGCTCGCCGACCCGGAAAAGGGCACCGGCATCGCCATGGTGTGCACGTTCGGCGATCTCGCCGACGTGACCTGGTGGCGGGAGCTGCGCCTGGATACCCGGGTGGTGATCGGACGGGAGGGGCGCCTGCTGCCGGATCCGCCGCCAGGCGTGGCCGCGGAGCCGTACGCGGAACTGGCCGGCAAAACCGTGGCCGGCGCGCGGCGGCGGATCATCGAGCTGTTGGCCGAGTCACGCGACCTGGTGGGCGAGCCCCGGCCGATCACGCACCCGGTCAAGTTCTACGAGCGCGGCGACTCGCCATTGGAGATCATCTCGACGCGGCAGTGGTACATCCGCAACGGCGGACGGGACGCTTCGCTGCGCGCGGAATTGCTGGCCCGGGGCCGCGAGCTGAACTGGGTGCCGGGCCACATGCGGCACCGGTACGAACACTGGGTGGGTGGGCTCACCGGTGACTGGCTGATCAGTCGGCAGCGCTTCTTCGGCGTCCCAATTCCGGTGTGGTACCGGCTCGACGACGCTGGCGAGCCGGACCGCAACCACCCTCTCACCCCGGACGAGTCCGCGCTGCCGGTTGATCCCTCCAGCGAGCCGCCGGCGGGATTCACGGAGGCCCAGCGGGGGCAGCCGGGAGGATTCGTCGCCGACCCGGACGTGTTGGACACCTGGGCGACGTCGTCGCTCACCCCGCAGATCGCCGGGGGTTGGGAGTCGGACGCCGACCTGTTCGCCCGGGTCTTTCCGATGGACCTGCGCCCGCAGGCCCACGAGATCATCCGTACCTGGCTGTTCGCGACCATCGTGCGCGCACACCTGGAGCATGGCGTGCTGCCCTGGCGGGACGCGGTGGTGGCCGGCTGGATCCTTGACCCTGACCGACGGAAGATGTCGAAGTCCAAGGGCAACGTGCTGACGCCAATGGCGCTGCTGCGGGAACACGGCTCCGACGCCGTGCGCTACTGGGCGGCGAGCGGGCGCCCCGGCACTGACCTGGCCTTCGACCCGGCGCAGATCAAGGTGGGCCGGCGGCTGGCGACGAAGCTGCTCAACGCGGCGCGGTTCGCGCTCGGCCTCGGCGCCGCGGACGCCATCCGGGCCGCGGTGACCGAGCCGCTGGACCGGTCGATGCTCGCCGCACTGGGCGACGTGGTCGCCACCGCGACCGCCGCGTTCGAGGCGTACGACCACACGTCGGCGCTGTCCGCCGCGGAGGGGTTCTTCTGGCCGTTCTGCGACGACTACATCGAGCTGGTGAAGGAGCGGGCGTACGGCGAAGGTGCCGCCGCCTCGTCGGCCCGTGCCGCGCTCGCCACCGCGCTGTCGGTCCAGTTGCGGCTCTTCGCGCCGTTCCTGCCGTACGCGACCGAGGAGGTCTGGTCGTGGTGGCGGTACGGGTCGGTGCACCGGGCGCCCTGGCCGACCGCGCACGAGGTGCGCTCGGCCGCCCCGAACGGTGACCCGGCTCTGCTGCCGCTGGCCGGTGCGGCGCTGTCCCAGGTCCGCCGGGCCAAGTCGGAGCGCAAGCTGTCGATGCGTACCGAGGTGCCGCTGGCCGAGGCACTGGGGCCGGCGTCCACGTTGGAGCAGCTGGCCCTGGTGGCCGACGACCTGCGCGCCGCGGGCCGGATCGCCAAGCTGGACCTGCTGCCCGACCGCACCCCGGAACTGGTCGTCGCCTGCGCGTTCTGATGTGCCCTCTCCCCGCCGATCTAGGGCGAATGGTTGCTAGTTGATCTCCAATCGCAGCCATTTGCCCTAGATCGCCGAAGGTCTGCCCGGCTAGAAGTCGCCGCCGAAATCACCGCCACCGAAATCACCGCCACCGAAGTCGCCGCCGCCCCAATCGCCGCCACCGAAGTCACCCGCGGTGTCGCCGCCGAAGTCGCCACCGGCGTCGCCATCGCCCCCGTCGCCGCCCTGGGCGTCCTGGAAGCCCTCCTGGTAGCCCTCCCCGTAGCCGTACCCGGGATCCGCGAACGCCGGCGAGAACAGCGCGTCGGCGATGAGCATGCCGCCGATGACGCCGGCGCCGGCACCCAGGGCCGTCTTCCACCACGGCGTGGAATACCAGCCGCCGGGCACCGGCCGGCCCTGGAATCGACCGCCCGGGTAGTAGTACGGGGTGTCCCGCCCGGGCTGCGGGCCGGCCTTGTAGACCTGGCCCTGCACGTCGACCTGGCGCTCCTTGGTGAGCTGCCCGGCGCCGGCGGCTGCGGCCAGTGGCGGCAGATCCGGCCCCGGGTCGATCCCCAGCGCCACCCGGGCGGCCCGGGCGTACGCGAGTCCTTCAAGGGCCGTCTCCCGGGCCAGCTGGTACTGCCGGGTGCTGCGCGCCTGCTCCAACTGACTGCCGGCCGCCGTATAACGCTCCCCCGCGTCGGCCAGGGCCTGGCGTACGGCCGGCTCATCGCCGTGCAGGTTCATCACCTGCCCGCCCAGGCGCTCGTACCACCGTTGGGCTTCGGCGCGCGCGTCGGCCAGCTCGCGGGCCTGCCGGGCGGCGCTCTCCCGCCGCCAGTAGAAGGCCGCTCCGGCCAGCAGAACAACCAGTACGACGAGCCAGATCCATTCCATGGCCCCGACGGTACCCAACCCTGTCATGTCGTACCCGTTTGGCATTCTCGCGCCGTGGATCTTTCGACGGTGACCGTGGTGGTCGTCTGCCTCGCCGCCGGCGGTGCCGTCGGTTGGCTGGCGGCGCGGGCCCGGGCCTCGGCCGATCTCGCCCGGCTCGATGCCACCCTGCGGGCGGCCCGCGACGGTGAGGCCCGGCTTGAGCAGTCGATGCGCGCCCTGTCGTACGAGGCGACGGCCCAGTCGCAGGAGGCCGTGGCCCGGGCGGTTGCGCCGCTGCACGAGGCACTCCGGCGCTACGAGCTGCGGGTGGCCGAGCTCGAGCATGATCGGGTCGACGCCTACGCCGAGCTCCGCGAGCAGGTGCGCTCGATGAGCGCCGTCTCCGGTGAGCTGCGCACCGAGACCAAACAGCTGGTGGCCGCGCTGCGGGCGCCCCAGGTCCGCGGCCGGTGGGGTGAGCACCAGCTGCGCCGCATCGTCGAGGCCGCCGGCATGGTCGAGCATTGCGACTTTGCCGAGCAGGTCACGGCCGCCGTCGACGACCGGGTTGTCCGGCCCGACCTGGTCGTACGCCTGCACGGCGGCCGGTCGGTGGTGATCGACGCCAAGGCGCCGTTCGACGCGTACCTCACCGCGATGGAGGCCCGCGACGAGCGCGGGCGCGACAGCCACCTCGACGCGCACGCCCGGCACCTACGGGCGCATGTGGACGCTCTGGCAGCCAAGTCGTACTGGGCTGCGTTCGACGCGGCTCCCGAGTTCGTCGTCCTGTTCGTGCCGGCCGATCCGTTCCTCGACGCCGCTCTGCAGCGCGATCCGACACTGCTCGAGCACGCCTTCGCGCGCGACATCGTGCTCGCCACGCCGGCCACCCTGGTCGCACTGCTGCGTACGGTGGCCTACACCTGGCGGCAGGAGTCCCTGGCCCGGAACGCGGTGGCGGTGCATGCGTTGGCTCGCGAACTCTACGGGCGGCTGTCCACATTGGGCGAGCACGTCGGCAAACTCGGCACGTCGCTGTCGGGGGCGGTCACCGCATACAACAAGGCCGTCGGTTCGCTCGAGGCTCGGGTGCTGGTAAGCGCCCGGAAGCTGGCCGACCTCGGGGTCTCCGACGAATCGCTGGCTCCGCCGCCCCAACTCGAGGTGACCGCCAGACAGCTGCAGGCGCCCGAGCTGACGGCAAATGACCAAGTGATGATCGTTTCTAAGCCTTGCGCCGATGATGCCGATTGAATCGGCCCGCGCTCGCATCAGCCGTTCGGACCGTCCTCGTTATCCGATCGACGCATTGTAATGTCCGACGTAATGGTTGCAACCACGCAAGGAAGCAGGGCATTGTGACTCAAGCGGCGGACTCACGTCATAGCCAGTAACAGTCAGTGATCACCTCCTTGGCACCGCGCGATGCCCGACCGCACCACCTCAGGCCCTCACCCCCAGGGCTCCTGTTCTCTCCGGAGGAACGAGAACGTGAAAAGATCTCCACGATGGACCCGGCGCGCCTCCGCCGGGTTCGTAGCGTCGCTGCTGGCAGCCGGTGCTGTGACAGCTACGGCGCTCGCCCAAACTGCGAATGCGGAAACCGTTAGCCAGGTCGCCGCCCTCACCGGCACCTCGGGCTTGAGCCCCACTGACAAGGATCGGCTGGCCGACGCCAAGGCGAGGGGCGAAAAGACCGTCACCCTGCTCGTCGCGGCGCAGGCGGGCCAGTCGGTCGCCGTCGCGGACGGCCTCGCCGGCCTCGGCGCGACCGTGCAGTACCGCGACGACGCGCTCGGATACCTGCGCGCCCAGATCGCCACGGACAAGGCCGAGCAGGCCGCCGGACTGGCCGGCGTACAGGCGGCCGAGCTCGACGCTCTCACTCCGCTGCCCGACCCGCGTCCCGAAGGGCAGGTCAACCCCACCCCCCAGCCGGCCCCGGGGGCGCAGACCCCGGTCGAGAACGACTACATGCCGACCCGTGACATCGGTGCCCCCCAGTTCGTCAAGGCCCACCCGAGCCTCGACGGCCGCGGCGTGACCGTAGGTGTCGTCGATCTCGGCATCGACCTCGACCACCCGGCGCTGCAAAAGACCACCACCGGCGAGCGCAAGATCGTCGACTGGGTGACTGCCACGAACCCGCTCGCCCCCAATGACGGGTCCTACGACCCGACCTGGGTCAACATGAAGACCAACGTCAGCGGCCCGAGCTTCACCGTCGACGGCAAGACGTACACCGCGCCCTCGGCCGGCAGCTTCCGATTCGGTCTGTTCAATGAGCGCGACGCCCGCCTCGGCGGCGAGATCGGCAACGACGTCAACCGCGACGGCAACCCGAAGGACAGCAGTGGCCTGTTCGGTGTGCTCTGGGACGGCGCAGCTACCGTGTGGGTGGACACAAACCAGGACGGCTCCTTCGCCGACCAGGCCGCGATGACCAACTACAAGGTCAAGTACGACGTCGGCCACTTCGGCACCGACAACCCGAACACCGCGGTGGCCGAGACGATGCCGTTTGTGGTGCAGGTCGACGGCAAGAACAAGTTCGTCAACATCGGCATCGTGTCCGGCGCGCACGGCACGCACGTGGCCGGCATCATCGCCGCCAACAAGATGTTCGGCGGGCAGATGTCCGGTGCCGCTCCCGGCGCCAAGCTGGTGTCCGCACGCGCCTGCCTCTTCGTGACCGGCTGCACCAACTACGCCATGATCGAGGGGATGATCTACCTTGCCAAGCAGGCGAACGTAGATGTAATCAACATGTCGATCGGCGGCCTGCCGGGGCTGAACGACGGCAACAACACCCGCGCGCTGCTCTACGACCGCCTGATCGAGCAGACCAAGGTTCAGCTGTTCTTCTCGGCCGGCAACAGCGGCCCGGGCATGAACACGGTCGGCGACCCGTCGGTCGCGAGCAATGTGATGAGCGTCGGCACGTACATCTCCGACGCCACGTGGGCGGCCAACTACGGATCGACCGCACCGGACGAGGGCACCGACAACCAGCATGGCTTCAGCTCCCGCGGCCCGCGCGAAGACGGCGGCTTCAAGCCGAACATCATCGCGCCGGGCTCGGCGATCTCGAGCACGCCCACCTGGCAGGCCGGCGGTCCGGTCGGCGGCACGTACGGGCTGCCGCCCGGCTACTCGATGTTCAACGGCACCTCGATGGCCTCTCCGCAGGCCACCGGCGGCGCGGCGCTGCTGATCAGCGCGGCCAAGGCGGAACAGTTCCAGTACGCGCCCGACCAGCTCCGGCAGGCGCTGAACTCGACCGCGCGGTTCATCAAGCCGTCGCAGGCCTACGAGCAGGGCAACGGCCTGATCAACGTGGGCGCCGCGTACGACCAGCTCCGCACCAACATCAAGACGGTGGAGATCACCGGTCAGGTGGAGGTCCACACCAACCTGTCCGGCTACCTCGCCACTCCTGGTTACGGCACCGGCATCTACGACCGCGAGGGCGTCGAGCTCGGCAAGTCGTACACCCGGACCTACACGCTCACCCGCAAGTCCGGCGGCTCCAAGGCGATCACGTACAAGGTGTCGTGGGTCGGCAACGACGGAACGTTCAGCTCGGCCGGCGACATCGCGCTGCCGCTCAACCAGGCGGTCTCGCTGCCGGTGCAGGTCAACCCGGCCGCGGTCGGCGAGCACTCGGCGATCCTGCGGCTCGACGACCCGAGCACCGTCGGCGTCGACTTCGCGACGATGAACGTGGTCGTGGTCGCAAACGAGTTCACCGCGGCCGCCAACTACCAGGTCAAGCTCACCGGTGAGGTCGGCCGCAACCAGGTCGCGCACCACTTCTTCCGGGTCCCGGCCGGCGTACCGGCGCTGAAGGTCGACTTCAGCGGCCCGGACGGCACGCCGGGCACCGGGCAGGCCCGGTTCCTGCGGTACGACCCGTGGGGTCTTCCGGTCGACTCGAACGCGTCCACCTCGTGCTACAACCCGGCTCCCCCGGGCGGCAGTTGCGCCGGCGGCACGCCGACCAGCCGTACGGCGGCGGCGCCGATGGCCGGTGTCTGGGAGGTCGCGGTCGAGGCCCGGCGTACGTCGGACGCAGACGTCACGCCGTACACCCTGACCGTGGCGCTGCTCGGCACCGAGGTGACGCCGAACCCGGACGTCATCACCTCGGCGCAGGTTGGCAGCCCCGTGGCCCGGTCGTACACCTTCACCAACAAGTTCGGTGAATTCACCGGGCGCGCCGCCGGTGGCGGGGCTCTGAGCAGCGCCATGCGGGCTACGCCGACCATCGCCGATGGCACGCAACAGGTGTACAACGTGAACGTCACGTCGGGCTCCACCTCGCTGCGCGCGACGATCGGCAAGCCCTCCGACGCGAAGGCCGACCTGGACCTGTTCGTCTACAACTGCACGACAGGAACGTGTGTCCTCGCCGGGCAGAGCGCAGACGGTGACTCGGAGGAGTCGGTGACCATCGCCAACCCGGCGAAGGGCGCTTGGCGGGTGCTGGTCGACGGGTACGCGGTGCCTGCGGGCACCACCAGCTACAACTACATCGACGTCTTCACCAACTCGGCGTTCGGCTCGGTCGCGGTGACCGACGTGAACGCGGTCCGGGCGGTCGGCGCAAGCTGGACCGTTGCGGGCACGGTGACGGCGCAGGCGGCCCCGGAGGCCGGGCGCATCCTCCTCGGCGCGGTCCGGGCCGTCACCGATAGCGGCGTACCCGTGGGCAGCGGTGAGGTAGTCGTGGAGAGCGTCACTCCGTAGCACCTGTTTCACGGCAAGCGGCCCGTCCCCCGGAAGGGGGGCGGGCCGCTCTGCCTCTCGCCGTTCTGCCGGGCACCGCGGGTCTGACGCCGGAGGACCGGACGCTGGCGGCTCAGCCGCGCCGGGCACTTTCCACGATCAGCGGAGTGCCCTGCTGGCACGTGGTCATCAAGTCTGGTTCCACCCGTCCGGTGACCGTGACGAGGGCGCCGGCCGTGAAGAGCTCCCGTGGGCCACCGACGAGGAGATAGTTGTTGAGCAGTAGGCAGTTGGGCTCGACGCCGTAGGCAACCGTGCCGGTGACGGTCACCGTGCCGCTCGCCTTGCCGCCCGGCGTGGGCTTCACCGGCCGGGTGGGCAGGGGCAGCGCTGGATCCGTCGGCTCCGACGGGCTCGGCGTCGCGGGACCGCCCGGCTCGCTGGGGGTGGGCTGCGCGGATGGTGTGCTCACGGTCTGTCCTCCGGTTGGGTTGGGCGACCGGCCGGTCTCCCCGCCGTCGCGCGCGCACCCGGTCATCAGCACGAACGCTGCGGCGGCACCGGCCGCAAGCCGCGTTCCCCGCACGGTCGGTACGACGCCGCGCTGACCGGTGCGGTTCCCCGCAGGGGGCATGGGATCAGCGCCCGGCGTCTACCGTCGGCGTCACCGTCGGGTGCGGCGCCGACCGCGCAGCGGCCTTCATGTCCCGCTTGAGCTCTTGCGGCAGCGAGAACACGAGCCGCTCGTCTGCCGTCGTCACCGTGGTCACGTCGGCGAACCCGCGGGCGGCGAGGTGCTCGAGCACCTCCCGCACCAGTTCCTCCGGAACGCTCGCGCCGGACGTCAGGCCGACCGTCGTAGCACCGTCGAGCCACTCGTCCGCGATCTCCGCCGCGTAGTCGACCAGATAGCTGGCGCGGGCACCGGCGGTCAGCGCGACCTCGACGAGGCGCAGCGAGTTGGAGGAGTTCCCCGATCCCACCACGAGCACCACGTCGCACTCGGGTGCGATCTTCTTCACCGCGTCCTGCCGGTTGGAGGTGGCGTAGCAGATGTCGTCGCTGGGAGGTGACTGCAGCATGGGCAGCCGCTTCTTGAGCCGGGCCACGGTCTCCAGGGTCTCGTCCACCGACAGCGTGGTCTGCGACAGCCAGACCACCTTCTCCGGGTCGCGGACGGTCACCCGGTCGGCGTCGTCCGGACCGTCCACGAGCTGGATGTGGGCGGGCGCCTCACCGGAAGTGCCGACCACCTCTTCGTGGCCCTCGTGGCCGATGAGCAGGATGTCGTAGTCCGCCGTGGCGAAGCGCTTGGCCTCCTGGTGCACCTTCGTCACCAGCGGGCAGGTCGCGTCGATCGCTCTGAGCGACCGCGCCCGCGCCTGCTCGTACACCTCAGGAGCCACACCGTGTGCGGAGAAGATCACGGTTGCGCCCTCGGGTACCTCTTCGTTCTCCTCCACGAAGATGGCGCCCTTGTGCTCCAGGGTCGACACCACGTGCTTGTTGTGCACGATCTGCTTGCGTACGTAGATCGGCGCGCCGTACAACTTCAGCGCCTCCTCCACGGTCTGCACCGCACGGTCGACGCCGGCGCAGTAGCCGCGGGGGTTGGCCAGCAGCACGCGCTTACCGGTCGGGACGGTCGCTCCAGGATCGGTCACGAGCCCCATCGTACGTGCCGGTCCAGCCGGCGGCAGTGGCTGCGACCGCCGCCACAACGCCCCGCCCGGCCGGACCGCTCCCCGGTTGATCAAGGGATGCGCCGCCCGACAGGACCCCATCGGCGCTGCCGATCCCTTGATCAACGTGGGAAACCGTAGGCTGGCCGGGTGACCGCACCGGACGCACCGCGCAGCACCGCCGAGGATCCGTGGCCGGTGCGGGTCGTCAGCCAGAAGCTGAGCGCCTGGATCGCCAAGCTCGGCTGGGTGTGGGTGGACGGGCAGGTCGCCCAGATCAGTCGGCGGCCGGGCGCCGCCACCGTCTTTCTGACCCTGCGCGACCCCTCGGCCGACCTGAGCCTCACCGTCACCACCAACCGGGACGTTCTGGACCTCGGCGCACCGGAGCTCGCCGAGGGCGCCCGGGTCGTCCTGCACGCCAGGCCGGAGTTCTATCCGGCCCGCGGCACCTTGAGCCTGCGCGCTGACGAGATCCGCCAGGTCGGGCTCGGCGAGCTGCTGGCCAGACTGGAGAAGCTCAAGCGGCTGCTCGCCGCCGAGGGGCTCTTCGACCCGGCGCGCAAGCGGCGCCCGCCGTTCCTGCCTCAGCGAATCGGCCTGATCACCGGCCGCGCCTCGGCCGCCGAACGCGACGTGCTCACCAACGCCCGGCGGCGCTGGCCGGCCGGACAGTTCCGCATCGTCAACGTGGCCGTGCAGGGGCCGACCGCCGTACCCGACATCGTCAACGCCCTCAAGGTGCTCGACGCCGACCCCGGCATCGAGGTGATCGTGCTGGCCCGCGGCGGCGGCGGCGTCGAGGATCTGCTGCCGTTCTCCGACGAGGCGCTGTGCCGCGCGGTCTTCGCCTGTCGTACGCCGATCGTGAGCGCGATCGGCCACGAAACCGACGCGCCGCTGGTCGACTACGTCGCCGACGTACGGGCCTCCACGCCGACCGACGCGGCCAAGCGGATCGTGCCCGACCTCGGCGAGGAGCGGCAGATGATCCGGCTGGCCCGGCACCGGCTCGACCGGGCCGTGCTCGCGCTGCTCGACCGGGAGGCACACCGGGTCGAGGCGCTCCGGTCGCGGCCGGCGCTGGCCCGGCCGCAGCGCATGGTCGACCAACGCGGCACCGATCTCGCGGCGCTACGCGACCGCGGCCTACGGTGCCTGGACCACCGCGTCAACGCCGCCGTGGACGAGCTTCGGCACACCGTGGCGCGCCTGCGCGCGCTGTCCCCGGCGGCCACGCTGGAGCGGGGCTACGCGATCGTCCGGCGCGGCGACGGGCACGTCGTCCGGGCCGCGTCCGAGGTGGCCAAGGGCGACCCGGTGCGGGTACGCCTCGCCGCCGGCGAATTGGCCGCGACGGTCGACGGCTGACCGCTCGGCGAGTGTGCTGAGATAGGACCGCGATGGATGAGCAGATGTCGGGCGAGACCGCCCCGCCGGAACGGCTGAGCTACGAACAGGCCCGCGCGGAACTGGCGGCGGTCGTCGAACGGCTGGAGGCTGGCGGTACGACGCTGGAGGACTCGCTGGCGTTGTGGGAGCGCGGCGAGCGGCTGGCCGAGATCTGCCAGGGCTGGCTGGACGGCGCGCGCGAGCGGCTGGACGCCGCGCGGCAGGGCCGCGACGGCCGGTAGGCCGCGACGGCCGGTAGCCACGCAAGGGCCACCGGTCGTCGTCAGACCTCAGCGCGGCTGCTTGAAGACTTGGTACAACTCCGGTGGCGCCTCCACGACCTGGGCGGCGGCCGGCTTCTGCGCGGCCGTCGCCGCGCCGTAGTCCGAGTACGTGATCTTGATTTCCTGCGCCTTCGTGTTGCCGGCCGCGGGAACCTGGATCACCATCTCGGTGAGCCGGCCCTGCGAGTCGAGCCGGGCGGTGAACGGTACGGCGTTGGCCTGCGCGCCGAGCGCCGTCACCAGGTCCACGTCGAACATGCCCGAGTCCGGCGCCTTGCTCACGTCGATCGTGCCCGCATAAGTGTCTTCGCCGGTCTCGCGAACGTCAGTGATCGCCCTGGCCAGCTCGGCACTGTTTGCCGGATCGACCTTGTTGGGATCGAACCGCAGGTCACGCAGGTCGGCGGCCTTGGTCGGGTCGATGTGCAGATACTTGCCGGTCGCCACCTTGTCCATGCCGGGCAACCCTTGAACGGCGGCACCGCCGACGTCGACCTTCACCCACGTGTCCGGCTCAGCCCAGATGAAGTCGACGTCCATCGTGACGTCGCTGCCGGCCTGGCCGATCTTCATCTTCATCTGTGCGCTGCGGCTCGGCAGGTGCACCAGCCCGGTCGAGTTCACCGGGCCGCCGGTGATCGCGAACCGGAAGTTGCCGTTGCTCAACTCCTTGGTGGAGTCGAGCAGCTTTTGCTTCGCGTCGTCGGCCGTTGCCGACGACGACGACGCCGACCCCGACGGCGATGCCGTCGCGTTCGGCGTGTTGTCGCCAGAACCGCAGGCCGCCAGCCCCGGCACCATGAGGCAGGCGGCCACCAGGCCGGCGACGGCCCAGCGTCGATTCATCACTATGTCTCCAACGGGTCAGTGCGGCGGCCGCTGCGGGCCGCCGCAGCGGCGGCCGAACCGGCCGCCGGTCCGGGGGGCGTGGCGACTAGACCCGTACCCGTCGATGTATGGAGTGAAACCGTCGGCGGTCAGCGCAGGGCACCGGCGAGATCACGCAGTTCACCCTCGGCCGCCTTGCCGACGACGATGACCGTGCGCTCCGGTTGCAACAGGACCAGGGCCCGCTCGCCGGCCCGCGCCGAGTACCGCTGCCAGTCGCGGCCGGCCACCTCGGTCGCCCCCTGGGCCTGGCCGTTTCTGGTCAACTCGGCGGGCAGCAGCCGCTCGGCCGGCACGTTGCTCTGGACCAACTGCACTCCGGCACCCTCCGGGCTCACGTAGCCGATCCGCAGCGTCCGGAAGCCGTCGGCCGTCTGGAACTTCGCGTTGACCGGGCGCCAACCATCGCCGAGGCCGGCCGGTTGGCTGACCGGGAAGGCGCCGGCCGCGCGCGCTTCGGCAATCGCCGGGGCCGGGTCCACCCGGGCCGGCTGGTCGCCCCCGAGTACGACCCGGTAGAACGCGAGGAACAGAAGGATCGGGACCAGGATGACCAGCAGCGAGATTGCCATGTCCCTGGGCGACCGCGACCGCTCAGACCGACGGGTGTCCGGTCGGACCGGCCCGCTCGGGTCCGGCGCCGGTACATCCGGGTCGGACCGGTCCGGTAGGGCGGCCGGGACCTGGCCGGTCGGGTCCGGCGCCGGTGCAGCCGCCTCCGCAGCATCCGGGTCCGGCCGCCCCGGTACGTTGCCGGGTTGCTCGCGTTCCACGTACCCATCTTGGCAGCCGCCCGGGTTACCGGAATCTGGACCACCCATGACCCAAACGGGCGTTACGTTGTGGACCGTGCCAGGATCGGAGATGTACGGGTGGCCGGGGCCGCCCTTCGCCCGACCCGCCCCGCAGCGACGCGAGGAGGAGCCGTGATGAGCACCACCACGACCCGTGTTCCGACAACGCTTGACCGTAATCTCGCCCTCGATCTGGTGCGGGTGACGGAGGCCGCCGCCATGTCTGCGGGCCGATGGGTCGGCCGAGGCGACAAGGAGGGCGGTGACGGCGCGGCGGTCGATGCGATGCGCAAGCTCATCAACGCCATCCCGATGCGCGGCGTCGTGGTGATCGGCGAGGGTGAGAAGGACAAGGCCCCCATGCTGTTCAACGGCGAGGAGGTGGGCGACGGCACCGGTCCGGAGGTGGACGTCGCGGTCGACCCGATCGACGGCACCACCCTGATGAGCAAGGGCATGCCCAACGCGCTCGCCGTCCTCGCCGTCGCCGAGCGGGGTGCGATGTACGACCCCAGCGCCGTGTTCTACATGAACAAGCTGGCGGTGGGACCGGCCTACGCCGACATCGTCGACATCGAAGCGGGCGTGGGCGAGAACCTGCGGCGGATCGCGAAGGCGAAGCGTACGGACATTTCCGAGGTGATCGTCTGCGTGCTTGACCGGCCGCGGCACGCCGACCTGGTCCGCGATATCCGTCGCGCCGGCGCGGCGATCCACTTCATCACCGACGGCGACATCGCCGGCGCCATCGCCGCGGCCCGGGGCGAGTCCGGCGTCGACGTCCTGATGGGGATCGGCGGTACGCCAGAGGGCATCACCGCCGCGTGCGCGCTCAAGTGCATGGGCGGTGCCATGCAGGCGAAGCTGTGGCCGCGTGACGACGAGGAGCGGGAGAAGGCCCTCGCCGCGGGTCACGACCTTGACCGGGTGCTCACCACCGACGATCTGGTGACCGGCGACAACTCCTTCTTTGTCGCCACCGGCATCACCACAGGTGACCTCCTGCGCGGCGTCCGCTACCGCTCCGGTGGGGCGTATACCCAGTCCATCGTTATGCGGTCCAAGAGCGGCACGATCCGGGTGATCGACTCGTATCACCGGCTGGAGAAGCTGGCGCTCTACTCCGCGGTCGACTTCGACGGCCGGCCGCTGGCCGAACAGGAGTGACCGGCCGGGTCGAAGGACGTGGGCTCGAGCCCAACCAGCCCGGGGGGTCGGCGCGCCGGCCAGGTCGGTAGCCCGCTCGGCCAGACGCCAGATCGAGACCGGCGGTGGGACTGGGCAGGCGCCAAGGCCCTCAGGGCAGCGACAGGGTCGACTCCGGGCGGTATGGGTCGTGGCGACGCGGTGGACGGCGCCGGAAGAGGATCGCCGACACCAAGCCCCCGGCGAGACCGAAGAGGTGCCCCTGCCAGGACACCCGATCGTCGGTCGGCAGGATGCCGCCGACCAATTGCCAGCCGTACAGCAGGCCCACCAGCAGCACGACGGCGAAGTTCCACCATGTCCGCTCGACGATGCCGCGCATCAGCAGGAGCCCGAGGTAGCCGAAGATGACGCCGCTGGCGCCGACCACGACGGAGCGGGGCGAGCCGAGGAACCACACGCCCAGCCCGCTCACCAACACGATCACCAGCGTCGACAGGAGAAACCGGCGGGTACCGGCGGCGAGGACGAAGGTGCCCAGCAGGATCAGCGGAACGCTGTTGCTGTAGAGGTGGGCGAACCCGTGGTGCAGGAAGGGCGCGAAGAACACCCCGTCGATGCCGTCGATGCGGCGCGGGATGATGCCGGCGTCGACGTCCATCGCGCCGCCAAGCCAGCTGTCGATCCCCTCGATGGCGAAGAGCACCGGTACGAGGGCACACATGGCGACGAACGCGCGTCCGAGAGCCGCGAAGAAGGCGTCGGTGCCGAACCGGTAGGGATCTCCGCCCGAGCCTGCGTCGAAAGTCACGCCACAACAGCTATCAGCTACGTTGCGCCGCCGCCAACCGCCACCGGCGCAGATGCGGAAGGGGCGCGGACCCGCTCGGGTCCGCGCCCCTTCCCCGCACCGCTTAGGACTCAGTACCAGCCGACGTTCTGGGAGTGCGCCCAGGCGTCACACGGCGTGCCGTACCGGTCCTTGATGTAGCCGAGGCCCCATTTGATCTGGGTCGCCGGGTTGGTCTCCCAGTCGTCGCCAACGGTGGCCATCTTGCTGCCGGGCAACGCCTGCGGGATGCCGTACGCTCCGGACGGATTGCTGGCCTGGGTATTCCAGCCGCTCTCCTTCGTCCACAGCTTGTCCAGGCACGGCATCTGGTCGATGGCGAACCCGGCGTCGAGCAGCAGGGCGCAGCCGATCTCCCGGTTGCCACTGTATTCGTTGCACGAGGCCGGGATGGGGCCGTCGTACGGCTTCGCCGACGCCTGCGCCTTTGCGGCTTCGGCCCGCGCTGCGGCCTCGGCCGCGTCGCGTTCCTTCTTCCGGCTCGCTGCGGCCTCGGCACGACGAGCCCGCTCGGCCTCGGCCTTGGCGGCGGCCGCGGCCTTGCGGGCGGCCTCCAGTTGCGCGGCCCGCCGGTTCGCCTCGGCCACGACCTCGGCCGCGTGGCGGTCCTTGAGGTATTGGAGTTCCTTCTGCTCGGCCCGCGGGTCTGGCGGCTCTGCGCTGACCTGCTCGGAAGACAACTCCTGCTGGGTCTGTCGGTCTTCACCCAGGAGATAACCGCCACCGGCCCCCAGCAGGAGCACAAGGACGGCGAGCGCCCGGACACCGAACCGGCTCCACAGCCGACTCACAAAGTGATCCCTTCGTCGGGGGCAGGGAGGCGGCACGGTCCGGACAACCCGAGCATGGGCCGGGACCGCGCCGTGAGCACCGCCCAGTCGCATGGGTTCGCGACCGACCGACGACGATCATCGGTGCCTACGCGCCGAAATCAAACGATCTCTACCGATGATCTCGGTGCGCCGGTGCTCAGCAGACACCATTGCGCATGGTGAGGCGATTGGGAAATCGAGCGGCACGTCTGTGATGTTCGCCATATGAATCGCCCGGCTTTTTCAGCAAATCGGGCGGGCAGTCGTGCTAGTGCGGGATGTCCTCCAGAAGGTCGGTGACCACCTCGGCGATCGGCGACCGTTCCGACCGGTTGAGCGTCACGTGGGCGAAGATCGGGTGGCCCTTGAGCGCCTCGATGACCGCCGTAATGCCGTCGTGCCGGCCGACCCGCAGGTTGTCGCGCTGGGCCACGTCATGGGTCAACACCACCCGGGAGCCCTGGCCGATCCGGGACAGCACGGTGAGTAGGACGCCACGCTCGAGCGACTGAGCTTCGTCGACAATGACGAACGCATCGTGAAGGCTGCGGCCGCGGACGTGGGTCAGGGGCAGCACCTCCAGCAACCCCCGCGCGATCACCTCGTCCATGACGTTCTCGTGGACGACCGACCCAAGGGTGTCGAACACCGCCTGTGCCCACGGCGACATCTTCTCCGACTCGCTGCCGGGCAGATAGCCGAGCTCCTGCCCGCCGACCGCGTACAGCGGGCGAAACACGATCACCTTGCGGTGGCGGCGGCGCTCCATCACCGCCTCCAGCCCGGCGCACAGCGCCAAGGCCGACTTTCCGGTGCCCGCCCGGCCGCCGAGGGACACGATGCCGAGCGACTCGTCGAGCAGCAGGTCGAGCGCGACCCGCTGCTCGGCGGACCGGCCGCGCAGCCCGAACGCCTCGCGGTCGCCGCGCACCAGCCGTACGGTCTTGTCGGGCAGCACCCTGCCCAGCGCCGAGCCCCGGGCAGAATGAAGCACCAGGCCGGTGTGGCACGGCATCGCCGCCGCGCCATCCACATCGAGCAGTTCGCCGGCGTAGAGCTGGTTGATTTGCTCCTCCGCCACGTCGAGCTCGGCCATGCCGGTCCAGATCGGATCGGTCGCCTGCCCGTGCCGGTACTCGTCGGCAGCCAGGCCGACGGATGCCGCCTTCACCCGCAGCGGCATGTCCTTGCTCACCAGGGTCACCGACCTGCCTTCGGTAGCCAGGTTGAGCGTCACGGACAGGATCCGGGCGTCGTTCGACTCGTTCCGGAACCCCGGGGGCAACACACCACCGTCGGAGTGGTTGAGCTCCACCCACAGCGTCCCGCCGAGGTCGTTGGCCGGCACCGGCTGGTCGAGCCGGCCATGCTTGATCCGCAGCTCGTCGAGGAGGCGCAGCGCCTGCCGGGCGAACCAGCCCAACTCCGGATGATGTCGCTTGCCCTCCAACTCGGAGATGACCACCAGGGGGAGAACCACCTCGTGCTCGGCGAATCGGTGGAATGCCGCTGGGTCCGACAGGAGGACGGAGGTGTCCAGGACGTACGTCCGGGTCGACGAGGCGGGCTCCGTTCGGTTGGTCGTCACGCGAGCGGCGGCCCGCCGTCCGCCGCTGGCTCGGGTTGTTGCTCGAGTGGCGGTCTGGTCAACCCGAGAATTGGTACGACGAGTCGTCACAGGTGAACTCCGGCGGGCGCCCATCCGGTGCGCCCGTGGTCCGCCTCGTCCGGCGCCCGGTGGGATCGGATGAGGGCCCCACGGCGTAGAACAGCAGGTCCGGGCCGGCCGGTGGCCCGGGAGGGCCCCGTGCCATGGCTAGACGCTAGCGGGCACCCGGCAGTTGGGCTAGGCCCCGGATCGTGGCGATCGGCCGGGTCGGAACGCGACACGACAGCTGGCAGAGCATCCGATGAGCACCGGGTGTACGGCGGCCCGCCCTCACGTCTTGCGGCCGGCAAGGACGTCCGTCGAGTGCCGGCCGCCACGGCTCGTCGTACCGGCGAAGGACGCGCCGGTGTACGTCGTGCCCGGCCGGGCGACGGCGCCAGCGGGCGAGACCGGTGTCGCCGCTGCCGTCGCCGCCGCGATGGCCGCCGATGTGTTCGACCGGCGACGATTCCATTCGCCCCGCTCGCCGTCGAAGTAGCCCTGCCGATAGCCGTAGCGGTAGCCGATCCGGTAACTGAGCTGGCCGTGCAGCCGGCCCGCGGCGTAGCTGGACGAACCGAGCAGAAGCACCAAGAAGATCGCAAAGAACGGGCTCATGCCGCCCTCCCCAACCACCGCGCCGTGCAACCGCGGGCTGCCGTCTGCTGGCTGTGCCTGGTCATCTTTCCTCCGACTCCAAGAGAGTTGTCGGTTCGTCCACGAGCAGCTTGTCGAAGTCCTCCACGCGCACTTCCTCCACCAGCTCGACGCTGATCCGGCAGCTGTCGAGCACGACCTCGGCGACCGACACCCGCCGGACGGTGTCGCCGGCGTCGCACACCCGGACGGTCAATTCGGGACAGCCGAGGTGCGTGCGCCAGTCGTTCCACTCGTCCCGGTCGCCCACATTCAGGGAGAGGTAGCGGCTGCCACGGGCAAGGTAGAGGCGCCAGGGAGCGCTGAGGCCGGCGGCGACGCCGTCGGCGATGAGGCCGAACGCCTGGGCCCGGGTCGCGAGTGTGGTCATCTCCGCCGTCCTAACCTATGAAGAAGACCGAGGTGATCACGTACCGTCTCGGACACGTGACACACCGTAGGACGTACCGCACGCGTGACAGTATCAGCTTTTCGTCTGATTAGGACAGGACCTCCGGCCATCTACTCTGGCTACATGACACCCCTCAGACCGAGCCGTGACTCGTTTACGGGCCACCGCGGACCGCCGTCACATGAAAATGACAGACGCACGCGGAATCCGGAATCCGCGGAGAACCCGCCGTACCGTCACCCGATGCCCCCCAGCACCCCTTCCCGGAAGATCGCCTTCGCGGCGTTCGTCCGCAAGGCGCTCGACGACGCCCGCACGACCCGCGCGTGGACCGGCACCGAGGTCTCCCGCCGCACCGGCATCTCGCGACAGACGCTGAACCGGTGGGTACGCGGCGACTGGGCCAGCGACCCCGAGGCCGAACGGGTGGTGGCATTCTGCGAGGGCCTCGGCATCAATCCATCCGTCGCCTTCGGCGTACTCGGGTGGGATCGAGCGATCCCTACCCGCCCGGCGCCGAGCGCGCCCCCAATGGATCCGGACGTGGAGGCCCTGCTTCGGCGCCTCGTGGACCCCAACGTCTCGTCCGCCGAGAAGTTCCACATCAGAGAGACGATCCGGTACCTCGCCTACCGCCCGACGCTTCCCGTCGAACCGCGCAAAGGCCGCAAACGGGCGAGCTAGTTCCTCAGATGACGAAAGAACGCGGTCTGTGTCGCCTGCATGACCCGCGAGTAACCGCCAGGGCACGCTAACGTCCGTCTCCGTACTGCTTGGGCTCGTCAATCGGCGGGGGGACGGGACAAGGCCGAAACAGCCCTGCGGGACAGAAGGAGGGGTCGACATGACCCTGAAGTGGATGGGCGTCGTCGTCGCAGCGGTGTCCGCGACCCTGTTCGCGACCACCAACGTCGTGGTAGGGGCACTCGGCGGCCGCGGGGTGCCGGGCGTCTTCAACATGGTCGTCATCGGGGTGAGCGGCGTAGCGGTGATCCTCGCCGTACTCGCCGAATTGCACGAGCGCCTCAATGCGCGGATCACCGCGCTCGCCGAGACCCTGGTCGCCCAGCTCGCCGAGGTGGACTCGCACACCGGAGACCGCAACGCCGGCTTCGTCGAGGGCTACCTGCTCAGCCAGTCGACAGATGCCGCGGTCGTACCCATCGATTCCCGTGCCCGAGCCCGGCGGGCCATGAGCGGGGGCGACGAGTGACCGCAGCCCGCCACGCCGTTGGCCGACATCGGGCCCGGGTACGCTGTCGCCCGTGCGACAGGTCCACCCAGGGCAGCGCCCGGCCCGCCCGCTGACCGCCGACCTGGCCTGGCAGGCGACTGCCGACCGGGCCGACCGGTGCATCCTGTTCTTCGACTTCGACGGGACGCTTGCCCCGGTGCAGGACGATCCCACCGAGGTACGTCCGGTGCCCGAGGTGATGACCGCGATCGACGCCCTTGCCGGGGTGGTCAAGGTGGTCATCGTGTCGGCCCGCCCCGTGGAGTTCCTCCACGAGCGGTTCGCCGGGCTGCACGGAGTCGACCTGTACGGCCTGTACGGCCTGGAGCACCGGCACGACGGCGAGACGGTGACCGAGCCAGCGGCCCTGCCCTGGGTCGCGCCGATGGCGGAACTGGCCGAGCGGGCCCGCCGCGACCTGCCCGGCTCGACGCTGGTCGAATACAAGCGACTGTCCGTGGCCCTGCACTACCGCACCGCCCCGGAACACGCGTCGACGGTCGAGGCGTGGAGCCGCGCGGAGGCCGACCGCCTCGGTCTGCGGTTGCAGGCGGGGCGCATGGTGGTCGAACTGAAACCGCCGGTCGACCGCGACAAGGGAATGGTGATCGAGCAGATTGTCCGATCCGCCGGCTGCGCCTGGTACTTCGGCGACGATGTCTCGGACATCAAGGCCTTCGCCGCGCTGCGCGCCAAGGAGGCCAACGACCCGGACTTCTTCGGCGTCTGCGTGGCCGTCGCCAACCCGGAGACCGGTCAGGAGGTCGCCGAGGCGGCCGACCTCACCATCGAGTCGCCCCGCGCGCTCGCCGACTTCCTGTCCGACGGCGTACGCCGGCTCGCCTGATCCGGCGCGCCCCCAGCGGCGTCAGGCGCCGAAGCGGCGCTGCCGGTTGGCGTACGACCGCAGCGCCCGCAGGAAGTCGACGTGCCGGAAGTCGGGCCAGTTGACGTCGCAGAAGTAGAACTCGGAGTGCGCCGACTGCCAGAGCAGGAAGCCCGACAGCCGCTGCTCCCCGCTGGTGCGGATGACCAGGTCGGGATCGGGCTGGCCGCGGGTGTAGAGGTGTTCGGCGATGTGATCGACCTCGAGCACCCCGGCGAGTTCCTCGATCGTGCCGCCCGCCTTGGCATGCTCCTGGAGCAACGACCGGACCGCGTCGGCGATCTCCCGCCGACCTCCGTAGCAGACGGCGATGTTGACCTGCGGCCCGCCCTGCCGATCGGCGGTCCGCTCCTCGGCCGTCTTCAGCGCCTGCGCGTGGTGGGCCGGCAGCAGGTCCAGCGCGCCGACCATGCGCAGCCGCCACGGCTGGCCGGCCTCGGCCAGTTCGATCACCAGGTCTTCGATGATCTGCAACAGCGGATCGAGTTCGGTCGCCGGCCGGTTGAGGTTGTCCGTCGACAGCAGCCAGAGCGTCACGTGCTCGACGCCGGCCTCGTCACACCACCGCAGCAGCTCCTTGATCCGCTGAGCACCGACCCGGTGCCCGTCGTTGGGGTCGACGTAGCCCATCTCGCGGGCCCACCGGCGGTTGCCGTCGCACATGACGCCGACATGGCGCGGCACCGGCTTGCCAGCCAGTTTCGCGATCAGGCGTCGCTCGTACGCCGAGTAGACCAGGTTCCGCAGCGTCATCTCCTGAAGACTATCGAGCGGGCGGCGGCCGCGCGGCGGCACCTACCGTGGTGCGGCCAATGATGTGGCGATCCGCGCCAGCGTACGCGCGTCGAGCCGGCCATCGCCCAGGCCGAGATCGACCAGCGCCCGGAACGCCCGGCTGTCAGCTCCGGCGGCCCGTACCGCCGCGTCGACGACCGCTCTCCGCCGAGCCAGCCAGGCCGCTGTCGAGCTGTGCCGCAGATGGGCGCCGAGCCGCCGACGCAGCGCGGCGGCATAGCGGTCCGCGGGGGGTGTTCCGCCGGTGGCCGCCGCCGTACCCGCCAGTGCGCCGGACAGCACGGCGTAGAAGATGCCCTCGCCGGTGAACGGGTTGATCAGCGAGAGCGCGTCGCCGGCTAGCAGCATCCGGCCGCGCCCCGGCGGCGGCCGCCGGGTGGACAGCGGCAGGTGGTGGGCCCGGAGGTCGGTCACGTCCGCTACGCCGGGCAGGAGGGCGTGGAGGCGGTCCACGAGGTGCTGCCGGCTGAGCGGCCGGCCGCGGAGGATCTCGCCGTACCCGACGTTCGCCCGGGCGTCCCACGGCGAGCCGGACGCCTGGTCCGCCCCGATCGGGAAGGACCAGGCGTACCCGGGCCAGCGCGCGCCGGAGGTCACGATGTGCTGCTGGCGCGCGCCGGCCAGGGTCGACGCGTAGCCCCGGATCGCGATCGCCAGGTGCCCATCCGGATTCGCCGGGAAGCCAAGGGCGCGGCGGACCACCGATCCTGCCCCGTCCGCGCCGACCACCGCCCGCGCCGCGATCTCCCGGTCGAGCACGACCAGGTCGTCGCGCACCTCGATCCGGCGTACGACGTGCCGGCGCAACCCGGCACCGGCGGCGACGGCCGCCGCCACCAGCCGCGCGTC